>JACCYK010000270.1 GCA_013696525.1 Chloroflexia bacterium | reverse complement strand
ACCGTGCCCGTGGTCATCATCTACATGCTCGCCCAGCGCTACATGGTCGAGGGGCTCTCCGCCGGCTCGGTCAAGGGCTAAGCCAAACCCGAGCAGCACCCGATTCGTGCGTTCGGTGACAATCCGGTATGCTCGTGTCCGTCACGCGACCCATGCTTCGGGATCGGTAAAGGAGTCTGGACGTGCGCGCGAATCATGTTCGACGGCGGTTGGCGGCGGGCGAGCCGTCGATCGGCACCTGGCTGGGGCTGCCCAGCCCGGAGGCGGCGGAGTTTGTCAGTAAGATCGGGTTCGACTGGCTGGTGGTCGATACCGAGCATAGCCCAGTGGACATTCTCACCCTGGCCCGGATGTTCGCGGCGATGGCGAACTCCGAATCGGCGCCGATGGTCCGCATCCCCTGGAACTCGCCGGAGAATTTTAAACGGGTGCTCGATGCCGGGGCCTGGGGCATCGTGGTGCCGATGGTCAACTCGCGGCAAGAAGCGGAGCAAGCGGTCTCGGCCATGCGCTACTACCCGAAGGGGGAGCGCAGCGTCGGCGGCGGCCGCCACGCCCTCTCGATGGGCACCAGCGCCGTCGAGTATTACCGCAACGCGAACGACGAGCTGTTGCTGGTGCTGCAAATCGAGCATATCCAGGGGGTCGAGAACGCCGACGCGATCTTGAGTGTGCCCGGCGTCGATGCCTGCTTCATCGGTCCCAACGACCTGGCGGCCTCGATGGGGATGGGCCTGGGCGTCCCCCTGGAAAGCGAGGATCCGCGCCTGGTCGAGGCTATCCATCACGTTCGGGACACCGCGATCCGCCACGGCGTCGCCCCTGGCGTCCATTGTTCCCATGCGGCGGGGGTTAACCAGCGGATTGCCGAGGGATTCCAATTCTGTGCGATGGCCAGCGAGCTTCGCTACCTGGTCGGCGGCCTGACCAGCGATTTGGCGAAGCTCACCTGGCAGCGCTCGACCGCCTCCGAACTGGAGCCGAGCGAGGCCGGGGCGGCGGTCCGGTACTGAGGCTGAGTCGGCGGCGAGTGTATGGGCTCGCCCGCCGGCCCTCACCCGCGAATCGAGGAAGTGCTCGAGAACGGTTGATTGGCGACTCCCGGCGGGTACGCCTGGGGTTGTTGATAGCGACGGCCCCGCTCAGGCCGCCTGGGCCTCGCGCTCGATCAACGCGCGTTTGCGCTCGACCCCCCAGCGATAGCCGGTGAGCGCACCATCGCGCTTGACGACCCGATGGCACGGAATCGCCACCGCCAGCATGTTGGCCGCGCAGGCTCCCGCCACCGCGCGCACCGCCTTCGGCTTGCCGATCGTCCTGGCGATGTCGCCATAGGTGACGGTCGTGCCCGCCGGAATCCCGCGCAGCGCGGCCCACACGCGTTGCTGGAAGGCGGTGCCACGAACGTCGAGGGGCAGGTCGAGCCCGACCCCCGGCGCCTCGACGAAGCCAACCACTCGCGCCATCAGCTTCTCGAAATCGGCGTCGCCACCGATCAGCCGGGCGTGCGGGAAGCGGTCCTGCAGATCGCGGACCAGCGCGTTGGGATCGTCCCCAATCAGGATCGCGCAGACGCCCTTCTCACTGCTCGCCACCAGGATCGAGCCGAGCGAGCATTCGCCGACAGCGAACCGAATGTCGACATCGACTCCGCCGGCGCGGAAGGCCGAGGGGGTCATGCCGAGCATCGCGTCGGCCTTCTCGTAAAAGCGGCCACTGGAATTGAACCCGGCGTCATAGATGGCTTCGGTGACCGTGCCGCTCCGGCTGAGCTCCTCGCGTACTTTGCCGGAACGATGGGCGACGGCGTATTCCTTCGGCGTCAAACCCGTGACCGTCTTGAAGAGGCGATGGAGATAGCCGGCACTCAAGCCCGCCGCCGCGGCCAACTCCGTCAGGGGCAGAATCTCTTCGGACCGCTCAATCAACCGGCAAACGCGCACCACCGTCGCGGCGTGCCGCGCGTCGGCCGCGGGCTGGTCGGGCTTACAACGCTTGCAGGCCCGGAAGCCAGCCGCCTCGGCGTCCGCCACGCTGTCATGAAATCGAACGTTTTTCGGGTTGGCGGTCCGCGATGGGCAGGACGGACGGCAATAAATACCGGTGGTGGCGACCGAATACCAAAATGTTCCGTCCACCGCGGGGTCGCGCGCGACAACCCGCGCCCAACGCGAATCCCGATCGACCGCGGGCGCCGGCTCCTTCGATCTCTCAGTAACGAGCGTGTTCATTGCCGATCCTTTCCCAGCTTCTTCATCTGCCTCCATCATGCCGTCTCAAAGCGCCGCCGCCACTCCGGCTCTTGCTTTCAAATCGAAATCGGATCGACGAGGGCGAAAACCGACCTTCCACGATCACCGCAACCAGGCGGTAGCGGCAAGTAGCCACGCCGCTCAAGGGGAGCGGCGTGGCTCGGTGTGATCCTCCCTCTGATTGTGGCAGACCATGCGACTCGGATCGACCAGGCGGTCCAGGCCGGTACGCATGGACACTCGCGCCGCGTCCGGTCCGAACAGCGACGCGGCGCCCATTTGATCGATCAAACCGCGCGGATCAGGCCGAGCTGGGTCAGCGCGGTCACCCCATCGTCCAGGCCGATTTCCTCGGCGACCTTGCCGTTTTCAATCCGAAGCACCGTCGTTCCGGTGAACCGCATCTTGCGGCCGGAAGCCGCGGGAAGAGAACCGGCCAGAAAGTCACTGAACGCGGGACCAGTGTGGGTGCCGCCGCCTTCCCAGCGGCCCACGACGTGGTCTCCCTCGGCGATGAGATCCGCCGCCCCGCCGAACTCGAGATCCGGGAACGCTTCGCGGAACCCGGTCATAAACGCCTTCACGTCCTCACGACCGCGGCGCGGCTCATGCAGCGAGTACTGCAAGAGCATGTCGGGCGCGGCCAGCTCGTCGACGATGCTGGGATTCCAGGGATTGCCCCAGAACTCCGTGAACCAGCGGCCGACGATTGCCTTGTTGTCCTGTTCCTTCGACATGATGTGCATCTCCTTTTTTCTGCCAGTGGTCGGCGCTGGCCTTCGGATGGCGGCATGCCCGCCGCTCCTGGAACCAGGGTAGTTCGTCCGTTCCCACGCGGAACTCCGTTTATTGCCCTGAAATCCGAACGTGTCGGCGGCCGCGAACGGGTGAAGGCGAGCGGTGGCCGCTCCCTCAGGTTCGGGTGATCGATACGCCGCCATCGACGAGGAGGGCGACGCCGGTGATGAAGCTCGACGAATCGGAGGCGAGATACAGCACCGATTGGGCAATCTCTTCCGGCCGCGCCAGACGCTTGAGGGCGTGGAGTCCCTCGATAAAGCCACGGGTTCCTGCCGGGGCATCGGGAAGATTGGCGGCATTTGCCGGCGTGTCGGTGCCGCCAGGCAGGATGGCGTTCGCCCGGATACCCTTCGCACCGAGCTCTGCCGCGAGCACTCGCGTCAGCCCGATCAATCCCGCCTTGCTGGCGGCATAGGCCGCCATGCCAGGGAACCCGACCGTTGCGCCCATGAAAGAGGAGGTGAAAATCAGCGAGCCACCACCCCGCCCGAGCATGGCCGGTACCTGATACTTGGCGCCCAGGAACGCGCTCGTTAGGTTCGTGTCGAGCGTGTCGCGCCATCCATCAACCGTGACATCGGCCACCGATCCCATCGCGCCGCTCGCACCGGCATTGTTGAACGCGAGGTCGAGCCCGCCGAAACGGCCGACCGCCGTATCGACCAACGCCTTCGCGTGCGTCTCATCCTTCACGTCGCCGGCGACGGCAATGGCGTTGCCACCGGCTTGCTCGATTTCCTCGACAAGGGCGTCGAGCTCGGCCTGGCGGCGTCCCGCTACCACGACCTTGGCGCCTTCTCGCGCGAACAACGTCGCGGTCGCGTACCCGATACCGGAGCTCGCTCCGGTAATGATGGCGACTTTATCGGCAAGGATGGACATGTCTCACTCCTTGGTACATCTGCACTACCAGGAGAGCGTGCCAGGTCCAATCGCGAGTCTCACTCCGCTTGTTGCTTTCCAATCCGATTGTGGTGCCCGGTAAACCCGTCATCCGCGGTCTGCTTCGGCGAGCTTGCGGCAAATCGATGGGTCTCAGATTCTCACCGCTGTTTCAACGCCAGCACCTACGAAAGGCTTCGCGGCGATCGATCGCGAACCGAAGGCAACTATCACCCGATTCATAGCCTCACGTATGGACGTTTGTGCGTTCAGCTCGGCGGCTTACGAAAAGTGACAACCGAAGCGGACCATGCGATCATAGCCGCCTTGGACTGGACCGCTCGCGGACGGGCGACAGGGGGGACCTTCGTGAAACTGGTGCTTGGCGGACGCGAGGGCGAGGCCCATTTCGGGTTGGTCAACGAGCTAGACATTCCTGATCTGGACGTGGTCACGGAATTGGATCCGGCGAAGGTCTTGGCCGAGGTCGCCGATGCCGATGTCTTCTATGGCATTCCGACGCTCGATGTGGTCAAAGCGGGGAAGAAGCTGCGCTGGATTCAGTCCTCCAGCGCCGGCGTCGAGTACACGGCCCGCATCCCGGAGCTGGTCAACAGCGACATCATCCTCACCAATACCCGCGGCGCCCACGGCCCCTCGATCGGCGAGCACACCTTCGCCCTCCTCTTTGCCCTGACCCGCAAGCTGCCGGAGAGCCTGGCCGGACAGCGCGAGCACGAATGGCGGCGGTTGGAGCTGTACCGGGTCTGTTGCGAGATCAACGGCGGCACGATGGGGATCATCGGCTTCGGCCAGATCGGCCGGGCGGTGGCCCAACGCGCCCTGGCCTTCAACATGGATGTTCTGGCGGTCGATGCCCAGGGCGTCGATGACGCGCCCGGCGTCGAGGAAGTGTGGCCGTTGAGCCGGTTGCCGGAGCTGCTGGAGCGATCGTTGGTGGTTGTGGTCTCGGCCCCGCTGACCGCCGAATCGAAGCACCTCTTGGACGCCGAAGCCCTGGCCCACATGCGGCCCGAGGCGTACCTGATCGTCGTTTCCCGCGGCGGCATCGTCGACGAAACCGCCCTGGCCGACGCCTTGCGCAGTGGCAAGCTGGCCGGCGCCGGCCTCGACGTGACCGAGGTCGAGCCCCTTCCCGCCGACAGCCCGCTCTGGGACGCCCCCAACCTCGTCATCACCCCCCACACCGCCGGCGCCTCGACCGAGAAGGAGCGCCGCTGTGTCGAGATCCTGTGCGACAACCTGACCCGCTTCGCCAACGGCGAGCCCCTCGTCAACGTCGTCAACAAACGCCTCGGCTACTGACCTTCGTCCAAGCCCGGCCGGGATAGGTGCCGGTCGGCCCGGGATCGCGCTAAGAGCGTGGTCAGGTCCCATCCGCGTCAGCGAGTCTTGCGTGCTCTCTCCACGATTGGGAGTGGGGAGCCGTGTATACGTCCGCCACCGTTATATACTCGCCGCCGAACAGCTTGTTGACCTGCGTGGCGTAGGTCAGGGAGCCGGAGAGGACCTGGCGAGGGGTGCCGTCGGCGACGATCCGGCCGCCGCCGAGCAGGATGACGCGGGTCGAGGTGGTGGCGACCAGCTCGATGTCGTGGGTGGCGAGGAAGATCGTCTTGCCCTCGGACCGGAGGTCGCGCAGCAGGCCGGCCAGGATGCGTTTCTGACGTCCGTCCATGCCTCGGGTCGGCTCGTCCAGCAGCAGGAGCGGCGGGTCGCCGATCAGGATCGCGGCCAGCGCCGCCCGTTGCCGCTCGCCGCCGCTGAGATCGCGCGGGTGCGTCAGCAGAAGGTCGCCGAGGCCCAGCCGGGCCATCAGTGCGGCGCTATTGACCGTCGACCGGGGATGGTGCGCTCGGGTGAACGCCAGCTCGTCGCGCAGGGTCTCCGCGAACAGCAGCGAGCCGGGGTTCTGCGGCACATAGCCCGCCCATTGCCCGATTTCAGCCGGATCGAGCGCGGCAATATCCTGGCCAAAGAGTGTTATCCGGCCCCTGGTTGGCCGGAGCATCCCCGTCAGCAAGCGGAGTAGCGTCGTCTTGCCCGACCCGTTCCGGCCCATCAAGGCGATCACCTCTCCGGGGCCGGCCTCAAGATCGATGTCGCTCAGCACCGTCGTACCGTTGAAGCCGGCGCTGACGCGTACGACAGTGATTGGGCGATGTGTTGACGTGTGGACCGACCGTCCCGTGCTCAGTCCTGAAAGGACTTCGTAGTGCTCAGCGCGGACTTCAGTCCAGCGCGCCGCCTCAACGCGCGGCACCGGCGCACCGCTGGGACGCGAGGAATCGACCAGGGACGGCGGCTCCCAACCGGCAGCTCGATCGCGTCGGACCGCGGCCCGCCCCTCCTTGATCGTCAGCGGCAACGGCCGCCAGCCGCGATCGCGGGCGATCTGCACCAGCGGCGGCAAGAAGTCCGCCTCCATCTTGACCATCACGTCTCGGAGATTACCCTCGAATCCCAGCATGCCAGGGTCAGGGAGATACCGCAGCACGTCGGCCCGCGCCATCACCCGTTCCAGCCGGTGCTCGGCCAGGACGATGGTGAGGCCAAGCTCCTCATTTAGCCGGGACAAGGCGGCGAGCACGCTCTCCGCTCCCCACGGGTCGAGCTGGCTGGTCGGCTCGTCCAGCACCAGGATCGACGGTTGCAGCGCCAACGCGGCCGCCACCGCCACCCGTTGCCGCTCGCCGCCGGAGAGCGTCGTCACCTCCCGCTGTCGCAGATCGGCGATGCCAAGCAGATCGAGGACCTCCTCCACCCGCTTCCGCATCGTCAGCGGCGGCACGCCACGCTGCTCCATCCCGAACGCCAGCTCGTCGTCCACCCGGGTGGTGACCAGTTGCGCCTCCGGGTCTTGGAAGACGAAGCCGACGTGCTGGCTCAACACGCGAGGGCCATGCTCCCTGGTATCGAGGCCGGCCACGAGCGCCTGGCCGCCGAGCTCGCCGCCGCTGAAGTGGGGCACGAGCCCGTTCAGGCACCGGAGCAGGGTCGATTTGCCGCTCCCGGACGGGCCGGTGACGACGACGAACGAACCGGCCTCGATCGTCCAATCGATGCCGCGCAGCGCGAACGCCGTCCGTTCCGGGTAGCGGTACGAGACGCCGCGCAGCACCGCCGCCGCCGCTCCGCTCATGGCGTCACCAGCGCCGGCGCGAGCAGGAAGCCAAGCGCCGCCAGCAGCGGCAGGTTGACCGGCGGTGCGGCCAGCGATGGGTACGGATCGTAGGCAAAGGCGGCAGGATCAACCGCCAGCACCGCGATCTCAACCGCCAGCACGACGGCGGCGGCGCCCGTGATGATCCATTCCGGCCGCGCCCAAACGATCTCCCGATACCGCGTCCGCTGGATCTGGAGTGCTGATCGGGATTCCCGGCTGCCGATCGCGAACGCGACACTCCCGGCCAGGACGAGAACGATCGCCGCCAGGGGCTGACCGACCGCCAGCAGGTAGGCGCCGATGGTTGCCGCGGTCAGGCCGCAGCCGGTAAGAATGCTCTGGCCGCGGGACCAGGGCGGCGGCGTCGCCGGTTGCGCCCCGAACCCCCGCGCCTCGAGCGCCTCGGCCAGCAGGAAGGAACGCTCCAGGCCACCGGCCAGCAACGGCACCAAGAGGGGCACGAAGCCACGGACGCCGCGGGTCCGGTGCCCGCGCCCGAGCTGCGCCTCGCGGATCTCGGCGTAGGCGGCGATCGTTTGCGGCACCATCGCCCACGCCACCGAGCCCGCCACCGCCAGCAGGGTCAGCCGCGGCGGCAGTAATCGCAATAGCGAGGTCCAGTCGAGCACCGCCGCCACCGTGGTCCCGATCAGGACCAGCGTTACCAGGGCCAAGCCGCTGAGCAGGCCGTAGACCAGCGCGTTGACGGTCAGGATGCCGCCGATGATCGGAATGTGCGCTGGCAGCTCGGCGATGACCCGGTCCCCGGCATGCGCCGTCAGCAGGTTGAACAGCACCGCGATCGCGGCAAACCACACCGCCAAGCGGACCACGACCCGCCAGGAGGCCACCCGCGGCGCCGTGCCCCATGCCGCTCGCGCGCCAAGCACCGCTAGCAGCGTGGCAACCAGCACAAACGGGTTCCGGCCGATGAGGGCCGGCAGGCTGGCGGCCAGCATCCAGACCAGCCAGGCCCGCGGATCAAGCGTACGGCTCATGCCGCGCCGCGCTGGCCGGCCCGCCGCCCGAGGAGAAAGGCGCCGCTGCCAATCGCGACCAGGATGCCCCCGGCGCCGGCATACAGTTGCCAATCGATAGCGGCCGGCTCTACCGCCGGAGCCGGAGCGGCTTGAGCGGCCGCCAGCCCGGCGATCTCTGCTAGGGTGAGCGCGGGCAGGTTTGCTTCGCCGCTGGTCCAGCTCCAGCCGTCGATGTCGCCGTCCCGCACCAGGGACGAGCTGGCGCCGAGCATCTGCCAGCGCCAATCACCCGGCGTGTGCTGGCGGAACGCTTGCCAGAACGGGTCATCCGGCCCCGGCCCCTGGCAGAGCCGCCGCCGGCACTCACTCACGCCGCAGCCATCGCCACCGATGGCGCAGACCGCCTCGCCGAGCCCGCCAAAACCGACCGTCACCACCGGGAGCCGGCTCCGTTCCAATAGTTCCAAGCTGCTAATCTCCGCCTCGGCGAAGGCGACATAGGCATAGGCCAATTCGCCGGCCTGATCCCGCACGACCAATCCGGCGTGGTTCAACTCCTCCTCGGCGATGCTGGTTCGCATGCCGAACGCGAGGAAGAGGAGGAGCAGGACAACGATCGCGCCCCAGCGACGGGACGGCGACGTTGTGCCGTGTGGGAACTCTCGTTCTCGCGAATCGTTCACCGGGCCGGGGCTCGCTACGCCGCCGGCGCCAGCGGCACGCACGGGGCCTGGCCGCGGCCAGGGGCCGGCAGCTCGATCACCTCCGGTGTCGCGTCGATCTCCGCTATCGGCGCCGGATCGTCGCAGGCGGTCGCCACCGGCAGGGCGTAGCCGGCGAGGGCGGGCACGGCGTGCAGGGTCGCCAGCAGGTTGTCCGCCGGCTCGGCGTCGATGTAGCGGAAGCCGCCGCTCACATTCTGAAAGGCGACCAGCCCGCGCTCGGCGTTGGCCCAATCGGCGCTGGATGGATCTTGGCCGGCGGCGATCAAGGCCTGCACCGCGAGCGCGGTCGAGTTGGCATCCGCCGTTTCCGGCTCCCCGGCCTGGAACAGGAACTGGCCGAGAAGGGTTTGCACGCTTTGCAGGTAGGCCAGGGCGGGCTCGACCATGGGGTCGGTGCCATTGCCGGTCGCCACCAGCGCTTGGATCACAAGTGCGGTCGTGTTGCTATCGCCCGAACCGGCCTCCGTGGTCCCCGCGAACCCCCACGAGCCATCATCGAGCTGGGCCGGGCGCAGGGCTTCAATCGCGGCCGGTGGAATCGGCTCGTTCGCGGCGGCCAGCGCCAGCAGGACGAGGGTGTGGTTGAAGACGCCCGCCCCGTGGAGATTGTCCGGCGCGCCTGGCGGCGTGCCCGGCGCCGGTCCGGTGAGGCCGGCGATCAGATCAACGCCGCCGAAGCTCCTGGGATCCTTACCGCCGGCGATCGCGGCCAACGCCAGCTTCGCCGCCGGGCCAGCCCCGGTCTCGGCATAGGCCGGCCCATCCGTTGCGAGATAGGCCACCGCCTGATCGATCGCGGCCCCGGTGTCCACGCCGCGTTGCGCCGCCGCCGCCAGGGCGAACACGGCGTCGGTGGTGGCGCTGGGATCGGGCGTGCCGTTCATCCCCAGGAAGGCGCCGCTGTCGTCCTGCTCCCCGAGCAAATACGCGACCGCCCGCGCGAGCGCCGGATCAGGCCCCGGCTCAACGGCGGCGGCCGGGGTGGCCTGTTGCGCCGCCACCCCCGTTGGCCGCGGGCCGGGCGGCAGGGCAAGCACCACGATCAGCATGACCGGGACAACGAATCCGCGCCCGGACCTCCTGTTCCGAAATCCGACCGAAGGGCTCGGCCCCGGCTCCCCTCGCCCACGGTTGGCGGGCGCCGCGTACCCTCCGCGTGTGGCAGCGGTGGGAGTGAGGGCCTTTTCCCAACCCAAGCAAATTCCGGGACTTGGCATGCGGTGAACATCGTCGCGATTGGCGCGTGGTCTGCCCAACATAAGAAGGTCCTCCCCTTTGGCGCGAAGGGCAATGGACGCAACTGGGCGGGCAATCTGGCTTCGCCGGTGTCAGCCGACACGGGCGTTACAGTTGCGGCACAGCGCCGGACTCCCACCGGCTTCTCCCGGTTTGTCACCCGCCACGATCTCGCGGCGTGACACCCCAGTTGCTGAATCGCGATTGATTGTGACGGCGCGGGTCTCCGGCGTCCCGCCCGCGCAGTGTGGCATCGGTGGCGTCGAGCGTCAAATGATCCAGCGCGATGCCGGCCGCCTAGTCCGCCAACCGGGGATGGAGGGCGTCGCGCAAGCCGTTCCCCACGAGGTTGATCGAGAACACCGTCAGGTAGATGGCAAGGCCAGCCAGACGGTCGGCATCGAGAAGGCCGCGACGGAGACGGCGGTGGCGCTATTGTCGAACCAGGAGTTCCGTTTCAGGTCCGAGTAGACGCCCACCGGGATCGCGATCAGGAGTGAGAGGACGAGCGCGCTGGCCGTCAAGATCAGGGTGTTCGGCAGCTATTGCAGGATCAGGGTGGAGACGGGGGTCGAGTTTTGGAGCGAGTTCCCCATGTCGCCCCGCACCAGGTTGCCGAGCCAGATGAAATAGCGGACGTGCAATGGTTGATCCAACCCGAAGTTGGCCGAGACCCGGTCGATGTCGACCGCGGTGATGCCCTGCCGGCCGTCCTGGTTTCGGGGCTGGGCGAACGGCGAGCCGGGCACGACATAGACCAGGATAAAGGTCAGGACGGTGATGCCACGCAAGAGCGGCACCATTCGCGCCAGCCGCCGCAAGATGAGTGACCCACGATGTCACCCTTTCTCGCCGGCCATCGCCCCGATCCGCGGGAACGCTAAAGAGCCCGGCCGGCGCTCGAAAACGCGCGCGTCTCTTCTGGATTTGCCGGCTCCGCCGGGTCGAGCCCGGTCAGCCCGTCGATGCTCGCCGTGTTGTTGGCTTGCCAATACGTCTGCTTCCAGCCGTCGCCCCGCTTTGCTTCCTGCCGCTCCGACCAGCGTTGGAGTTGCTCTCGCTCCCCCACGTAGTCCATCCGGGGCACGACGAAGCCACAGGAGTCGGTAATCAAGCTGACCTCGACGACGATGATCGAGCGCATCATCCGGCGCGTGTCGGCGTCCGGTTGAAAGTGAGCCAGGAGCGTCGCGAACTCTGGGTCCGCCGCCGGCACCACCCGCCCCTGCCCGTGCAGGCGCACAATCTTTGGCGGTCCGGCAAAGGCACAGAACATGAGCACGATCCGGCCGTTCTCGCGCAAGTGGGCCACGGTTTCGATCCCGCTGCCGGTGAGGTCGAGGTACGCCGCCGTGGTGGGACCGGTGATCCGCAGCGTGGCCGCCGGCTCGCCTTTGGGCGAGACGTTGACATGGCCATCCGCCGCATTTGGCGCGGTGGCCACGAAAAAGAGCGGCTGCCGGCCAATCCAGGCCGCGAGTTTTCCGTCAATCGTGTCGTAGACCTGTCCCATACCCGTCCTCGCGTGTTGTCGCGGCTGATGGTGAGCGAACGGCGGTGAGCATGACCATGATACCCCGGCCTCACGCTTGCCGGGCGGCCAGGCGGCCGCCGAGGCGGGCGAACCGCGGATGGTCGCCGGCACCCGGGGGTGAACTGCACCCGGCCGTCCTTCATCTCGCCATCGGTCACGATCGCTTCCCACTCGCTGATCGGTGCCAGCGTTGCCGTTGGGTACGCGACCGGGCCGCCCGAACTTGGGTAGTTCGATGTGACAGCAAGGGTCAAGTTGCCCCCGGCGACCCCAACCAGCGCTGCGCTCAGCGGTCGGGCGTAGGTCCCCGTGAGGCGTGCCCATTGTGCCGCCGGCGGGGTGACCGGTGGCGGCGGGCGAACACCGCGTTCCATGTGGCGCTGGCGCGAGCCTCCGGCAACGATCGCCTGGCGAAGTTGGTCGAGGTGACGCTCGAAGAGCTGAACCGGGTCCTCTACCTCCCGACATTGCTCAATGTCCGGGTCCGGACCGAGGCGTCGGTGCCGGAGCACGAGCGCATCATCGCCGCCCTCCGCGCCCGCGATGTCCATGCCGCCGAGCTGGCCGCCGCCGCCCACATCGCCCCCAACCGGCAGTTCGTCATCGACGCCCTCATCTCGAGCCCCCGGCTCCGTTCGCTCAACCTGATCGTCTCCTAACCCGCCAGTCATCCCATCCGACCCTCAACCCCCAACGCTGGGGGGTTCTTGCCGTCCCCGAGGCCAGGTGTTCCCGAGTTGACAGGAAGCGGGTGCCGGGCTTGGCGGTGAGGCGGGGCTCTGGCTGCTGTAATGAATCCACGCTCGATTGAGCGCTCGCTCCCGAATCGCTCGGGACGATGCAGAAC
>JACCYK010000267.1 GCA_013696525.1 Chloroflexia bacterium | reverse complement strand
GCGGTTCGCGGGCGCGGGGTAGAACGAGTCGACGGCATTCTGGGCGCTGGCGTCGGCTTGCTCCAGGGCTTGTTGGGCATCGAGCTCGCCCCGCAAGGCCGGCAGCACGGCTTCCTGGTTGAGGATGTCTTGCAACTGGCCGCCGACCGGCGAGGTCGAGACCGGCCGGTTCGGGCTTTCCGCCAGCAGCTCCGGAAACAACCGCACCGCGTCGTCGAACTTCTGCTCGAGCGGCTCGTAGACCTCATCGATCAGGAGCTGATCGGCTCGCCGGTTCGCGGTCAGCGACGGAATGTAAAACTGACCCTGATCCTGCCGGCTCTGCTTGTCCGCGCTGGCGCCGGCGACCCAGGTCTCATCGGCGTTCATGAACTTGATGAACTCCCAGGCCGCCTCGGGATCCCGCGCGTTGGCCGGGATCGACCAGGCCAGGCCGCCGGTGAAGCTGACCAGACCCTCGCCTCCCCATTGCCGGACCGGCAGCACGGCGAAGTTCAGCTCCGGCACGGTGCGGCCGATGATGCCGAGCATCCAGTTCTCATAGGCCGTGATCGCCACCTGGCCGCGAGCGAACTCCTCGTTGCCCTGGAACGTGCTGCGGAAGCCGTCAAACGATTGAAAGCCGCCCTGGGCATCGTAGGCGCCGACGCCCCACTGGAGGGCTTCGACCAGGTTCGGATCATCGTAGGTCACGTCCAACCCATCGCCGGCGATGAAGGAGCCGCCGTTCCCCATGCCCCACATCCAGAAGAAGTCGGCCAGCTTCGGATCGAAGCCCCACCGCTCGACCCGATCGCCGTCGCGTTGGACGAGTTGGGCGCCGATCTCGGTCAGCGAATCCCAGTCGCTGGTATCGAGGTCGCCGACCTCGACCCCGATCTCGGCCAAGGCGTCGAGATTCACGTACAGCGGCCGGACATCCATGAACTGCGGGATCCCATACAAGGCGCCATCGTAGGTCGCCTCGTTGAGCGCGCCTTCGTAGAACTGGCCGAGGTCGATCTCGGATTGGGCGACCAGGTCGTCGAGGGTCAGGAGGATGTTGCGTGAGGCATACGAGCTGATCTTGAAGCGGTCGACCCAGAGCACGTCGGGCAGTGTACCGGAGGCGGCGGCGGTCAGGAGCACCTGGTCATCGTATTGGGGCACCAGCTCGAGCTGGATGTTGGGAAAGGCTGCTTGGAAGGCGGCTATCCGCGCCTCACTCAAAGCGTTATCAGTGCCGAAGCCCCAGGATGTGATCGATGCCTCGCGGGTGAAATCGCTCCCGCTCGCTTCTTGGCCCCGCGCCCGTCGTCCCGAGCGAGCGCCCGCCGTGACGCCGGCGGCGGCAATCGCCGAGCCCTGCAGGAACCAGCGACGATCGCGGCCGCGAGTTCGCGAAGATCGGTACTGACTGCTCATAGTGGCATCTCCCCTTGGCTCGAAATGACCGAACAAGAAAACGAACAGCGGCGTATCAGCCTTTTGTTGCAAGTCTCAGAAGCGAACATACACGCACGATGGACGTTCACCGCCGATTCATCTTCCATTTGCCGGAGGGGAAGCAAGAGGTATGCCACACCGGCACGGCGGATGGCGGCTGGGTTGCGCATCTCTGCCTCCGTGCCCTGGCTGCCCAACAGATTGAGCGCGAATTCCGGCCCAACCAACCGTGATACACTTACGCGCCATGCGTGGTACGGTCGTGGGGCTACACCACGCGTCTTCGTGTGTGGATTGCCCTGATGCGGCACCCGGCTTCCCTCGATTGTCGCTCGGCTCAAGGAAACGACGCCTGAGCCTGGCGGGCGGGCCGAGGTGCCCGGGCGTGGCGTTTCGACGGGTCGCGGATCACTGTCGTAGAGCAGGGGCTTCGAGGAGGGGGACTTGGACGAGCGGTTGGTATTCACGCTGCCGGTCATCATATTTGGCATCGTGGCGATCGTCTTCGCCGGCTGGCTGGCCCGCGATGTGTTGGTCCGTGACCGGGGCACGCCGGAGATGCAAGACATCGCGAGCCGCATCTTTCAGGGGGCGCTGGCCTACCTCAACCGGCAGTACCGGACCATCGGCCTGCTCGCGATCGTGGTCGCCATCCTGATCGGGGTCCTCGTGTTCCTCTTCGAGCGGGAGCACCAACTGACCCGCGGCGTGATTACCTCCGTCTCGTTCCTGGCCGGCGCCATCTTGTCCGGCCTGGCCGGGTTCATTGGCATGTACGTCGCGGTGCGGTCGAATATCCGGACCGCCGCCGCCGCCCGGCGCAGCCTGGGCGAAGCGTTGACCGTCGCCTTGCGCGGCGGCGCCGTGTCCGGGTTCCTGGTCGTGGCCCTGGGCTTGCTCGGGGTGATGGGTGTCTACTGGATCGTCTTCGGCTTTGCCGAGGGCACCTTGCCCGCCGTGGCCGAAACGCCGTTCTGGATCGTCGGCTTTGCCTTCGGCGCCTCGTTCGTCGCCCTGTTTGCCCAACTTGGCGGCGGCATCTACACCAAGGCCGCCGATGTCGGGGCCGACCTGGTGGGCAAGGTCGAAGCGGGTATTCCCGAGGATGACCCCCGCAACCCGGCGGTGATTGCCGACCTCGTCGGTGACAACGTGGGCGATTGCGCCGGCCGTGGCGCCGACCTGTTCGAGTCGTCGGTGGCCGAGATGATCGGGGCGATGATCCTGGGGGCGGCGCTGTTCACGGCGGCGGGCGGTGATCCCAACGGGCCGGCGGTCGGCTTCCTCTTCTTCCCGCTGGTCCTGGCGGCATTCGGCCTGATCGCCTCGTTGGTCGGCGTCCTCACGGTTCGGCCGCCGGCGAACCCCGGCGACCCGATGACCGAGCTGAATAAGGGCTTTTACGTGGTGGCGGCGATCTCAGCCGTCTTCATGGTCGCCGTCTCGTTCTGGATGCTGCCGTACGGGCAGGTGCAATACGCGCTCTGCGGACTCATCGGCATCGTCGTCTCCTTCGCCTTCGTCTATATCACCCAGTTTTACACCGCCGGCCAGTACCGGCCGGTGAAGTCGATCATGGAGGCCTCCAAGACCGGCTCCGCCACCAACATTATTGCCGGCATCGCGGTCGGCTTCGAGACGACCGGGCTGCCGGCGATCACGATCGGCGCGGCGCTGCTCTCGTCGTACTCGCTCGGGAGCGCCGTCGAGTTCCCGGCCTCCGCGATCCAGGGAAATCCGTTGCTCGCGCTCTCGCCCGGCATCTTCGGCACCGCGGTGGCGACCATGGGGATGCTGATGTCCGCCGCCTACATCCTGGCGATGGACACCTTCGGCCCGATCACCGACAACGCCGGTGGCGTGGTCGAGATGAGCAACCAGCCGGAATCGGTCCGGGCCGTGACCGATGCCCTCGATTCCGCCGGCAACACCACCAAGGCCCTCACCAAGGGCTACGCGGTGGGGACCGCCGCCTTGGCTGCCTTCCTTCTCTTCTCGGCCTTCCTGCAGGAAGTCCAGCGCTTCGGCGGCGGCGCCGTGGATGCCAGCGTCGTCAACCTGGCGGACCCGCGGGTCTTCGTCGGCGGTCTCCTCGGGGCGGCCCTCGTGTTCGTCTTCGCATCGCTGGCGATGCGGGCGGTCGGCCGCGCCGCCGGCTACATGATCGAGGAGGTCCGGCGCCAGTTCCGGGAGAACCCGGGCATCATGGAGGGCACGGTGCCGCCGGATTACGCCCGCTGCGTCGACATCTCAGTTCGGGCTTCGTTGCGGGAGATGATCCTGCCCGGCGCCCTGGCCGTGCTGGTCCCGGTCGCGGTCGGCATCATCCTCCGCTGGGAGGCGGCGGCGGGGATGCTGATGATCGGTACCATCGCCGGTGTCTTGCTCGCCAACGTCCTGAATAACGGTGGCGGGGCTTGGGACAACGCCAAGAAGATGATCGAGGCGGGCGGCCTGAAGGACGCCGCGGGGAACGTGCTCGGCAAGGGGAGCGACGCCCACGACGCATCGGTGGTGGGCGATACGGTTGGTGATCCCTGGAAGGACACGGCCGGCCCCTCGTTGCACGTCCTGATTAAGCTGCTGGCCACGATCACGCTGGTGCTGGCGCCACTCTTCATCGGCTAAGCACCAATTCGGCTCGAAACCGTGACGTTAACCCGGGGCCGTTCGTCTCCCAGATACGGAGCCGGCGGCCCCGATCGTGTGGTGAGCAGATGGCGGAGCGCGATCCTGGAATTGGGACCGGCAAGCACATCGCGGTGATCGGGGGCGGCATGGCCGGCCTGACCGCCGCCTACCGGCTGGCGAAAGCCGGGCACCGGGTGACGCTGTGGGAGCGGGGCGAGAAGCTAGGCGGCCAGGCGGTCGCCTTCCCGGTGGCGGGATCGGCGCTGGAGCACTTCTATCACCACCTGTTCCAGAGCGACCGCGAGATCGCGGCGCTGATGGAGGAACTGGGCATCGGTGACGATCTCCTCTGGATCACGTCGAACGTGGGGTACTTCGCCGACGGCCGGATTTGGCCGCTCAACGGCGCCCTCGATGTGCTGCGCCTGGGATTCATCCCCTTTCGCGACCGGGTCCGGCTCGGCCTCGTCACGGTCTACCTGCAGCGGGTGAAGGACTGGAAGCGGTTCGAGCGGATCACGGCCCACCAGTGGCTGGAACGAGCGCTGGGGAAGCGGGCCTACGACCGGACGCTGGGGGCGCAGCTCCGGGCCAAGTTCGGCAGCTACCACGACCAGGTGGCGATGGTCTGGTTCTGGGGCAAGATCTGGCTGCGCACCACGTCGCGGCGGTCGCCGCTGGAGGCGGAGAAGCTCGGCTACATCCGCGGCAGCTTCAACACGCTCATCGACGCCCTAGCCGCTGCCGGGCGCGCGGCAGGGGCTGACTTGCGACCCGGCAGCGGACCGACATCCCTCCGGCGGAATGACGACAGTACGTGGGACGTGGT
>JACCYK010000250.1 GCA_013696525.1 Chloroflexia bacterium | reverse complement strand
CCGGTTCTGGGCTACGAGTGCGGCAACAATCTGAGCGACGTAAGCTGGGTTACGACCAATGAGAGCGCCAATCTGAGCGGCGGTGAGCGGCACATTTGCGCACAGTTCAACGATGGTTAAGTCGCGAGAGGCGGTTGATCGAACGGTTCGTTCCCGGATAGGCCGCGCCATGTCGAGTAAGGCGTCCCAGGACATGTCGATTTCAGTGGCCGGGATGCCTGAGCTTTTAGATTCCGCCCGCGAGCTTTTAGGTTCAAGCCCCGAGCTTTTAGATTGTGCCTTCGAGCTTTTAGGTTGATCCTCTACATCACGCGGTGTCCGTGAGGAACCTTCAGTTGTAAGTGAGGAACCTCTGCCTCCAACCATGGAAGCTTCGGTATCCGAGCTCCCGGATTGGCCCTTGGGGCTTCCATGCTTAGCGGCAGAGCTTATAGGCTTAACGCCCGAACTCTTCGGTTCTACGTCTGAACCTAAAAGCTCACTCTCCACCGCTACGGACTCGGGACCGCTCTTCGGGCCAAGCACGTATCGCGCGGTTCGGCCGGATCCGATCATCTCCAGCAAGCCCCGATCGCGGAGGGCGCCCAGCGTCTTGGTCGTGTCAGCCGGGTGTTGCCTGGTGAGGCTCCGTAAGTAGCTCACGATCCCTCCACCGCGTAAGCGAGCAGCTTCTTCAACTCGTAGTTTACTGAAGCGGCGGTGAAGTCGGGCTCGTTGACGAACGGTTGCCGCAGGTAGGTGACGGTGCCCAGGTCGCCGTCGACTTCGACCAGGGCCAGGATGAAGTGCTCCGGCTTGTTGAGCGCGGTCAGGATCTCGTTCTTGGTGACGGTGATGGTGGTGGCGCCCGCGATCCGGCCTTTGACCTCGATGAAGCGGAGCTGGCCCAGCTCCCCCGGCATCCGCGACTCGATGTCGTAGCCCCGGCGCTCCCGGCTGACGTCGAGCGGCTCGAAGCCCAGGGCTCGCTCCCGCATCATCACCGCGTCCATCGCGATGCCCTCGACCCGCGCCGTCTCACGGGCGAAGCGGTCGGCGGTTTCGGTCCGGGCGCCGGTCAGCCGGTCCAGCAGCCCGCGTGGGACCACGATCAGGCCGCCGGTGACGACCGGCTTCTGGGTGGTGATGACCGATTCGCGGTCCAGCTCGTCCATCCGCTGCCGCAGGCGGCCACGCAGGTTTTCGGCCCGTTCCTCCATTTTGGCCGAGTTCAGCTTCGGCGTCTTGCCGGCTTCTTCCCGCAGCCGCAGGGCGGCGGCCCGGCGGTCGAGATACATGATCTCCTTCTTCAGCCGGTCGTGGACCGCCTCCCGCGTCTTCTGGATGAGGAGCAGCTTGCGCTCCTTTACCTCCCGCACATGCGGTTGGGCCAGGTGGGCGGTGGCATAGCCGGTGACGCGCTCCTCCAGACCGGTGGTCAGCCAGTCCGCCCGGAGGTGATCGCCCAGTGCCGCCCGCTGATCCACGGTCGGCGGTTGATAGTCGAGGTAGGGCGCCGGGCCGGCATTGTGGACCTCGGCCGTCTCGTTGATCTCGACAAATTGCATCTGCCGGGAGATCACCCGCTTGTTGCCGTGGGCATCGGTCCGGCCATCGAAGACCTTGTGATCGAGGTAAAAGAGCACCCGGATCGCTTCGCCATCGTCCGCCGGATCGACCAGGACCCCGCCCTGTTTGAGGAGGCCGCTGTACCGCTCCAGGATGACGTCGATGGTGACATCGAGCAGCGGGTGGCCAGGCGTGATGAAGGTGGCTGGCGGCCTGCTCGCGACCTGGCGCAGCGTCCGCTCGAAGGTGATCCGCTCGTATCGCTCCTGCAAGGGGGCGCCCCGCCCGATGAGCCGGTCGCGCTGGCGGAGGACGCCGGGCACCCGCGTGATCTCGTACCGGTTTGGCTCCCGCTCCCGGATGGCGCCGCCGAGCAGGGTGAACGCCTCACGGAAGAAGGCGGAAATGAAATGGGGCTGCAGGCGGCGGGCATCGGCTCGGGCCATTTGCTCGGCGATCTGGCGCACCCGGCTGGTGTTCAACTCGCTCTGGTACAGGGCCCGCTGCTCGAGCAGCGCTTTGAGATGCTCACGGTCGAGGGCGCCTTCGATCCGCTCATTGAGCTTGGCCCGGACCGCGGGATCGTCGCCGTAGCGGATGGCCTCGATCATCAGCTCGCGCAGGCTTTGCCGGTCGCCAAAGGTCAGCTCGCCCAGCACATCGAAGACGCGGCCATCGAGCGCCTCGCGTTCCGCCTCCAGCTTCTTCAGCAGTGTCTCGTAGACGGCGCCCTCGCGCGTTTCCGAGGCCACCAAGTTCCAGAGATGACAGACCTCGGTCTGGCCGATGCGATGGATACGGCCAAACCGCTGCTCCAGGCGGTTCGGGTTCCAGGGCAGGTCGTAGTTCACCATTAGGTGCGCCCGTTGCAGGTTGATCCCTTCCCCGGCGGCATCGGTGGCAAGCAGGATCTCGATGTCTTTGTCATGCGTGAAGCGAGCCTGGGCGTTGCGCCGCTCCTCGCGGCCCATGCCGCCGGTAATGGTCACCACCGCTTCGGGCCGGCCGAGCAACTGTTTAATTCGGTCCTCCAGGTACCGGAGGGTGTCGCGCTGCTCGGTGAAAATGATCAGTTTGCGCCGGGTGGCGTCCGGCTCGAGCTCACTAATGCGATCGTCAATGATTTGGGAAAGTTGCTCCCACTTCTTGTCCTGCCCGCTCTGGCGCACCTCCAGCGCGAGCCGCTCCAGCGGTTTGAGCGTTTCGACCTCGATCTCCAGCTCCCGGATCGAGCGGGCCGCGGTCGCCTGATCGACCAGGGTTTGCTCGGTCTCTTCGAGGTCGTCGCCCAGCCCATCGTCGAGGTCATCCAGCTCAGGGTCGGAGAGGGAGATCGCAGAGGCGAGGCTATCGGCCCCTCGCTTAAGGAGACGCTCTTCCCGGAGCCGGGTTTCGAGCCGTTCGCGGCGGCGCTTGAGCGACTGGTAAATCGCTTCCGGCGACGACGCCAGCCGCCGTTGGAGCACGGTCAGCGCGAAGCCGATGGTTCCCTTCCGGCCATCACCGGCCAGGGCATCGGCCCGTCCGAACTCTTCGCGCACGTAGTTGGTCACCCGCTCATACAGTTGGGCCTCAATGTCCGAGAGCTTGTAGGAGACGGTGTAGGCCCGGCGCTCGGGGAAGAGCGGCTTGCCGTCCAGGGTGACAAGCTGTTCTTTGACCAGGCGGCGCATCAGGTCGTCGGTCTTGGCGGTATGGGTGCCCTGGCGATACTTGCCCTCGAAGCGATCGCCGTCCAGGAGCCCCATGAAGAGTTGGAAATCGGCTTCTTTGCCGTTGTGCGGGGTGGCGCTCAGCAAGAGGAAATGGCGGGTGATCTCGCCCAGCAGCCGGCCCAGGTGATAGCGCTTGGTGTAGGTGACCTCATCGCCGAAATAGGAGGCGGACATTTTGTGGGCTTCGTCGCAGACGATCAAATCCCAGTCGGTTTGCTTGAGCCGCGCTTGCAGGTCCTCGTTGCGGCTGAGCTGGTCGAGCCGGCAGAGGACAAGGTCGTGCTCGGCGAACCAGTTACCGGTGCGCGAGGCTTCGGCCTGATCGGTGGTGAAGATGTCGAAGGGGAGATCGAACTTCTGGTCCAGCTCCTCCTGCCACTGCTCGACCAGGCTGCCCGGACAGACGACAAGACAGCGCCGCAAGTCGCCCCGCAAGCGCAACTCTTTGATAAAGAGGCCGGTCATGATCGTTTTCCCGGCGCCGGGGTCGTCCGCCAGCAGGAAGCGCAGGGGCTGCCGCGGCAGCATCTCCTCATAGACGGCGGTGATCTGGTGCGGCAGGGGGTCGACGTCCGAGCTGTGGACCGCGAGCAACGGATCGAACAGGTACGCCAGGTTGATGCGTTGCGCCTCCGAGACGAGCCGCAACGGACCGCCGGGCGCGACAAAGCTCCAGACGTGGCCAGACGCCTGGATATCGAGCGTGGGCTCGTTCTCGCGGAAGAGGAGCGCGGTGTCGACCTGGTTGCTTTGATCGCGGTGGACGATCTCGACCGCGTCGGAGCCAAGCCAGGTGGCATCGACAACCGTCACCGTGTGGCCCACCTTGATCCCACGAACGAGCGCCCCCGATGTCAGGTCTTCGAGTCGAGCCATTCGTTTGCGCACCTCACCGTGATGATCGCCGCGGCCCACGGGCTCGTCTGCACCCGGTCTGGCCGGCGATCGCTGCCATCCGCCGCCGCGGCGGGAGTCTGGATATTCCTCTGGATGGTTCTATTGTGTCTGGCGACGCGCCCGATGGCAAGGACACCTGGCGACGGTTTCGTAGTAGTATGCAGGACGATTCGATGACTGGGAGCGGCGCGGACCGCTGACCGCGTGGTAGGAGGAATACACGATGCCTCGCCTGTTGCTCATAGCGCTCGCGGCCATGCTCGCGATCGTCCTCATCGGACCGATCGCCGGCATCGCCCAAGACGCCACGCCGGCGGCCGATTCGGCCACGGCGAGCCTGGCGCGGACCGATGTCCGGCACTTCCTGCCGTACGGCCTCGATGGCCTCAACCCCGAGCTGACCGTCGTCTCCGAGGATAGCGGCGTCTGCGCCCACGAGTCGCTCTCGATCCCCGGCCGGCCCGACGCCTGGGATTGCATCGGCGGCGAAAGCAGCGCCATCTACGACCCCTGCTTCGCCGATCCGTTCATGATCCCGGACGAAACGGGCAACCTGGTCTGCGTCGACTCCCCGTTCTCGACCGAGATCGTGCGCTTCACCCTCACCGAGCCGCTGTCGATCGAGAAGGACGTTGACGACCCGATGGCCGCCGCTATGCCGGGCCCGGCTGGCGCCGATCCGATGGCGACGAACGTGCCGGAAGCGGACCCCGAGCATTGGGAGCTGCCCTGGGCCCTGGAACTGGCCAACGGCGAGCGCTGCACCCTGCTCACCGGCGCCACCGCCGCCTTCGCCGGCGACCGCCTCAACTACGGCTGCGAGAATGGCGGCTACGTGCTGGGCGAGGTGAACCAGGAGCGGCCGGTCTGGATCGTCTCCTACCTGGCGGACGGCGCGTTCGCGACCACCCTCGTCGAGGTTGTCGCGGCCTGGGCGTAGGTAATTGCGCGGCGGCACCGTCATCCGCCCGGAGAGGAGAACCCTCGTGGACGATCAACGGTTCGACAAGTTGGCCCGCGCCATGGCCCGCCATGCCCCGCGGCGGATGGCGCTGCGC
>JACCYK010000232.1 GCA_013696525.1 Chloroflexia bacterium | reverse complement strand
CGCCGGCGTCCGACAAGATGAAGGGGAACGCGACATGGTCCAGACACTCGAACCGGGCGTCCGCGCCGGCGATCCGGCGGCCGGCCTGACGGACGGCAAGGCCGAAGCGTCCGCCAAGCGCCTCATCAACTGTGAGACGGTGGATGTCAATCAACTGATGCCGCTCAAGTACGAATGGGCCTGGGAGCATTATCTCAACGGCTGCGCCAACCATTGGATGCCGACCGAAGTCTCGATGGCCGGTGACATCGCGCTTTGGAAGAGCAACAGCCTGACCCCGGACGAGCGACTCGTGATCCTTCGCAACTTGGGCTTCTTCGCTACCGCCGAGAGCCTGGTCGCCAACAACATCACGCTGGCGATCTTCCGCCATGTCACCAACGCGGAGTGCCGCCAGTACCTGCTGCGACAAGGGTTCGAGGAAGCCATCCACACCCACACGTTCCACTACATCGTCGAGAGCCTTGGCCTGGACGAGCACGAAGTCTTCGGCATGTACCACGACATCCCGGCGATCATGGCCAAGGATCAGCTCGAGCTCGACCTGACGGCCGACGTCTTGAAGCCGGATTTCACGACCTCGACCTTCGCCGGGGCGCAACGCTTCCTCGAGAACCTGATCGGCTATTACGTCGTGATGGAGGGCATCTTCTTCTACGCCGGCTTCGCCATGATCCTTTCCTTTCACCGGCAGAACCGGATGAAGGGGATCGGCGAGCAGTTCCAGTACATCTTGCGCGATGAAACGATTCACCTCAACTTCGGGATCGACCTCATCAACGGCATCAAAGCCGAAAACCCCGAGCTCTGGACCGCCGAGTTCCAGGCGCGCATCGTCGAGACGATCCGCCACGCGGTGGTGCTCGAGATCGCGTATGCCGAGGATTGCCTGCCCACCGGCGTCTTGGGCCTCAACGCGGACCTCTTCCGCGAGTATGTCCAATTCATCGCCGATCGCCGGCTGGAACGGATCGGGTTGCCCCGCCAGTATCGGGCTCGAAATCCGTTTCCGTGGATGAGCGAGACCATCGACCTCGGCAAGGAAAAGAATTTCTTCGAAAGCCGGGTCACGGAATACCGGAGCGGCTCCAGCCTCGTCTGGGATTGAGCCGCCGCCAATGCCACGAACGGTGTAAACTCGAAGCGGCCGTCCTGTGCAGACGGCCGATTCGTCCGCCACGGGATCGGGGCTGAAGGGGATACGCCGGCATGTCAAGACGGTTCGGATTGGTGCTCGCGATCGCGATAGCGCTCGTTACGGCGATGTCCGCCAGCGCGCAATCACCCGCCGACGTGGTCCTCGCGGACCTGGATGAATTCTGGGCGGAACAATTCGCGGCAGCGGGTCATGCCTACTGGCCGCCCGGGGTTGTCTTGCTCGGAGAGCCGGTCGCCACGTCGTGTGGCACTCTCAGCTCCTCGTTTGGCCCTGGTGCTTACTGTGGCGCCGATAGCACGCTCTACTACACCCCGGTTTGGTTTTTCTCCTTCGAGAGTGACGGGTTTGACCACGCGCTGCTGACCGTGCTAGCCCACGAGTGGGGCCACCACCTTCAGCTCTTGATCGGCATTCCCTGGAGCGCGGCCAAAGGCTACGAGCTGCAAGCCGACTGCCTAGCGGGCGTCTACGCGCGGCACGCCGAGCAGCAGGGTCTGGCGCCGGTGGGCGCCTTGGCGGAATCGATTCGCTTATCAGCGATCAGCGGCGATGTCGGACCGCTGCCCCACGACGCGGCCGAGCATGGCACCGGCGCCGAGCGGGCGATTTCCTTCTTCAACGGCTACGAAGCGGGCGTCATCGGGTGCGGGATCACCCTGTAACGTTCGGCCGGCGACCGCACGCCGAAAACGGGAGGCCAGTCTGTCGGCCTCCCGTTTTCCCATGTTGGCGGCGACCGGTTGCTACCTGCCGATCGCCCGGAGGATGGCCAGCAGGACCAAGGCGCCGATGACGGCAATCACGAAGCTGCCGATGCTCCAACCAACGATAACCGCGTTCCCGGTGATCAGGTTGAAGATGAAGCCGCCCAAGAAGGCGCCGATGATGCCGACAATGATGTTGGTGATACATCCTTGCTGGTCATTGCGGCCGGCAATCATGCTCGCCACCCAGCCCGCCAAGGCGCCGAACACGATCCACGACAGGAACCCGAGATTCGAATAAACTTCCATGGTTCGCTCCCCTCTCCATCACCCGCTCGCGGTCCCGCCAGGGCAAGAGCAATCGCCGGCCCGGCGGGCACCACCGTCGCATTGTCTCAAATTCAGGACCGGAGCGAAAGTGCCGCCGCCTGTCGCGACACGCCCGCCCCCTCGGACACGACTTCGCTGGCTACCCTGGCACAACCAGCGGTATCGTCGTCCGATCGGGCACCCCACCGTTCCGCCCAGGTGGCGATGTCGGCGATCGCCACGCTCAAGGCCAGCCCTTTTTCCGTCAAGCGATACTCGATCCGCACCGGGGTGTCCGGGTAGACCGAGCGCTGGACAATCCCTTCGCTCTCCAGCTCTTTGAGCCGCTCTGAAAGCAAGCGGT
>JACCYK010000228.1 GCA_013696525.1 Chloroflexia bacterium | reverse complement strand
ACCCAAGCGCCCGCGCCCACCTCGACCCCGCCACCGACACCGACGCCGGAACCGACCGGCACCGGCAGCGTCCTCCTCTTTGCCCAGGACGACGCCGGTGAGCCGCTCAACGGCCAGTGCATCACGCTCAACCGCGACAACGAGGCCTTGGGGCCATTCTGCACCGGCGATGATCCGGACGGGGCCGCCGGCGAAGTGATCGTCGATGACCTGCCGGCCGGTGTCTACGAGGCGGTGACGGAGCCGGCCGCCGATGCGGCTGACCCGGACCAGGTGATCGCCGCCCAGCGCGTTCGGGAGAGGCGGACCTTCACCATCCGTGGCGGCGAGGCGGCGCCGCGGGTCGTCTTCACCTTCCAACGGCAACAGGCGACGACCGGCGATCTCCTCATCATCGTCCGCAACGAGCAGAACATGGCACTCGATGGCGCCTGCTTCGGCGTGTACGAGGAAGGGGAGCAGGCGATCGCGGAAATCTGCGACGGCGACCGGGCCGACCGCGACGGGAACCCGGGCCGGGTCCGGTTCGACGACCTCGAAGCTGGCAGCTACCGGCTGTCGCAACTGGTCGCCCCGGCGGGGTACGACCTGGTCCAGGATCAACTGGTCGAGATCGTCGCCAACGAGATCACGCGGGTCAGGATCACCAACGTGCTGTTGCCGGCCACCGATACGGTGCTGGTGGTCCAAACCGTGACCGACGGCGGGGAGCCGCTGTTGGGCGCCTGCTACTCGCTGCAACGGGGCGCCAGCACGGTTGGCCCGGTCTGCGGCGATGACGCCAACAACGGGATCGCCACCTTCACCGAGCTCCAGGGCGGTGCCTACCTGCTGCGCCAGACGCAACCCCCGGCCGGCTACGACCGGGCCTCGACCCAGGCGCTGCTGATCCCGGCGGGGGAGACGAGCGCGGTCGAGGTGGTCCACATCGCGCGGCCGGGCAGCGTCGAGATCGTCAAGGTGGACAATAACGGCGATCTCTTGGGAGGCTCGTGCTTCGTCCTGCTGACCGGGGACAACCAGATCGTCTACCGGACCTGCGACAACGAGCAGAACGATGCCGACCCGGAGCCGGGCGTGCTGCTGATGACGGGGATCGCGGCCGGCGAGTACGTCGTCCGCGAAGCGCGGCCGCCGGCCGGCTACCAGCGGGCGGCCGAACAGACGGTCAGCGTGCAATCCAACCGGCGGGCCTTCCTCGAGTTCGAAAATCTCCTCTTGCCGCCGCCGCCGCAACGCGGCGACCTGACCATCTTCAAGATCGGGCCTGACGACCGGCCGCTGCCGGGCGCCTGTTTCGCCCTGCTCCAAGACGATCAGATCGTCTTTGGGCCGCGCTGCGACGGGGACGACGGGGCGAACGACGGCACGATCAGCTTCATCGGCGCCGGGGTCGGCGAGTTCACCCTGAGCGAGACGCGGGCGCCGTCCGGCAACTATCTGCCGATCCAGGACACCCTGGTTACGATCCAGTTGAACCAGAACACCGAGCTGATCGTGGAGAATCAGTTCCGGCCGGGCCGGATCCTGATCCGCAAGATCGACCAGAACCGGATCCCGTTGCAAAACGCCTGCTTCGTGCTGGAGCCGAGCGACGGCACGCCGCTCTGCACCGACGCCGCCGGCAACGGGCTCTTCGCCAATCTGCAACCGGGCACCTACCGCCTGGTGGAGACCCAGCAACCGCTGGGCTACCTACCGGTCGACCCCGTGGCCGGGATCGTGGTCAATCCCGGCGCCACCACGACGCTCGACGTGGTGAACCAACTGGCGCCGCCGCCGCCGAATACCGGCTCGGTCCAGGTGGTGAAATTCTACTGCCCGGCCGGGGACGACGGGGAAGGAACGGTCTTCATCGACTCCTCCAACCCCGGCGCCAGCCAGTTGGCCCAAACCGCCAACTGCACCGCCGGCGACGCCCGCTTCAGCCTGATCTCGACCTCCGGCGAAGGGGGCCCGGGCCAGTTCTCGACTGGTAACGACGGCCGCTACCAGACGACGCTGCTGGCCGGCAACTACAACCTGAACGAGCTGGAGCCGAACCTGCCGGGCAACACGACCGAGGAAGTCCGCATCTTCGTCAACCAGTTGACGACGGTGGTGGTGCTGAACTACGTGGCGCCGCCGGCGCCGTCACCGGCCCTGGTCGACGTCATCAAGTACACATGCGCTCCCGGGTTCCAGGGGACGATTTTCCTCGACTTCGCGGAAGGCTGCGTGGCTGATCAGAACCTCACCAACAACGTCACCTTCCGCCTCGCCGGCGAGACGACGGCCCGCCGGATCACCGGCGATCTGGGGCAACAGGGCGTCACCCGCTTCAACGGGCTGGGGCCGGGCATCTACACCCTGCGCGAGGAGCCGCCGGCCGCCAACCTGACGGTCTACGCCTTCTGCGGCCTCGATCCCAACAACCCGGAGCTGCGCCAGGTCGGTGACAGTATCCAGATGCGGCTCAGCGCCGGGCAGCAAGTGACCTGCACCTGGTTCAACGTGCCGGACGACCTGTCGCCGACGACGGGGTCGATCGTAGTCCACAAGTACGGTTGCGCCGCCACTACCTACCCGCCGGGCTACGACTGGTTCCGCGAGTGCGAGTCGCAAGGGGCCGGCGTCCAGTTCGCGCTCTCCTTCTTTGACGGCACGCAATTCGTGCCGCGAAGCACCGGGGCCACGAGTGAGGATGGGCTGCTGCGCTTCAACCGGGTGCCGCCCGGCACCTACCGGCTGCAAGAGATCGGGGCGGCCTGGTGCCACGCCGAGTCGGACAGCGTCAATGCCCAAGGCGACGTGATCGTGCAGGCCGGGCAACGGGCCAACGTCTGGATCTTCAACTGCCTGGGCACGAAGCAGCCGCCGAACACGGGGGCCGGGCCGCTGGCCGGCCTGCCGGCGCCGGATGGCTTGTTGGCGCTGGCGCCACGGGTGGTTTGGCCGGGGCTTGGCTTCGCGGCCTACGCGGCGTACCGCCAGTTCTTCGCGCCGTAATCAAACGTGAGTCCCCGGCGCCTTTTGTAGCCGGGGACTCACTGCTCATTCGGCAAGTGGCGACGGTTCCGCCTATGCTTAGCCGAGGATATTCGCCGGGCTGGTCCATGACGGAGCCGCGGGCCCGCTGCCAAGCGCGGGGCTGAACCCCCGCGCTGAAGCCACAAGACCCAGCGGGTGCCCCGGCTGAAGCCGGCTGATTGCAAGGCTCGACAACCACAATTGCGCAATGGGCGCCCGAACCGGTTACGTCGCCGTGAGGCATTCGGGCTCACGATGATCGTCGAGCATATTGTCGGAAGGAAAGCAGCAGCGTGGGGAACGATCGGTCAATGATGTCGCGTCTCGTTCTCCTTTGTGGAGTTTTTGTCCTGCTCGTGGAGCTGCTGCCGATCGGGAGCGGGGGGGCGGTCGTGGCGGCGCCGGCGACGCGGATCGTCGCCAGTGACGAGGTCATTGTTGTGCTGCGGGATGGGGTGGATCCGGTGGCGGCGGCGCGGGAGCTCGGGGTCGAACCGACCTACATCTATCGGGATGTCTTCAGCGGGTTCGCGGGGCGGCTGCCGGCGGCGACGGTGGCGGCGGCGAGCCGGTCATCCCTGGTGGAGCTCATTTCGCCGGACGCGCCGCTCGAAGCGACGCGCCAGGTGAACCCGACCGGGGTGCGCCGGATCCGGGCCAAGGATGCCTGGGCCGATCCGGTGCCGGATGTGGTCAATGCCGATGTCGCGGTGCTGGACACCGGCATCCAGCGCAAGCAGGCGCCGGACGGCCAGACGAGCAACCGGAAGGCGCGCGACTTGAATGTGCGCAATGGCAAGAACTGTATCGGTTCGGGTAAAGCGACGAAAGATGGCAACGGTCATGGCACCCACATCGCCGGCACGGTCGGGGCGCGGGACAACTCCTACGGTGTGGTGGGGGTGGCGCCCGGCGTCCGGTTGCACGCGGTCAAGGTCCTCAACGCGGACGGGGTCGGCTCGGTCTCCTCGGTGGTGTGCGGCCTGGACTGGGTGTACCGGAACCGCGGCGTCATCAACGTGGTGAACATGAGCCTGGGTGATCGTGGCGACATCAGCACCTGCGCCAATGACGCCTTCCACCGGGCGGTCTGCCGGGTCGTCGATGTCGGCATCGCGGTGGTGGTGGCCTCCGGCAACCAGGGCGAGGACGCGGCCAACTTTATCCCGGCGAATTTCCCCGAGGTGATCACGGTCTCGGCCTACGCCGACAGCGATGGCAAGCCAGGCGGTGAGGGCGACAGATGCGGCCGGGAGCGAGACGACACCTATGCCTCGTTTAGCAACTTTGGGCAGGTCGTCGACATCGCGGCGCCGGGGGTCTGCATTCGGTCCACCCGGCGCCGGGGCGGCACCGTGCTCTCCACTGGGACGAGCCAGGCCGCGCCCCATGTCGCCGGCGCCCTGGCCCTCTATTTCGCGGCCAACCCGGAAGCCAGCCCGAACAATGCCCGCATCTGGCTGCTGAACAAGGCGTCGGTGCCGCAAGACGACCCCGACGGCGGCCTCCTCAGCGGTGGCCAAGGCCGCTCGGACGAGCCGGTGCTGTGGCTCGACGGGGTAACGCCGTAGGCTCGCTGCCGGCAACCGCCCGTATGACCACTTCCAGGGCGTCTGCCACGGGGTTGCCTCTGGGATAAAGAAACGCCGCCGGCTCGCGCTCCCGCGCGAAACCGGAGACCCTTACGTCCACCTGCACTTCAATTAGGGGTATTCTACTAATCAAGCGGACGGGTCACGGCGGTCCTACGACGTTGGTTGCCCGTCACCGGAAGGAGTAGTGTCTCGCGGACTTCGCCCGGTGTCTGCCTGAGCCTTGGCTTGGCTTTCACGGCCAGTGACAAACACCACCGTTAGGGCAACGACGACTCCCAAGATGAGCCCGGCCCCGGTGACCGCGATCCCGGCCTGGTTGGTTAGCATGCCAAACACCATAACGACAGCCCCGAGCACGATGCAGCTTCCCGCGATTGCGGCCGCATAGTGCTAGCCGCGCCGGGCAAGTTCGATGTAGGCGTTGCTCTCCTTGGATTCCAAGTCGTGCCGATGCCGCTGCTCCGCGACCGCCATATTGAGTTCAGTTCGAGCCAATTCGATGATGATATCGCTGGCTCCGGGGTGGGCTTTGTTGTAGTCCTCTAGCATACTTGGCGGCGGCAACGGGCCTGAGAAGCTTGCCCGCGTCCAGATGCGAAAAATAGCTCCTTCCTCGTTAGGTTCGAGGAAGGAGCGATCGTCTGACAACGGCGGATCGATCCTAATCAATTCTGCCTCGATGGTCGGCGAGGCGGCCTCGTCGGCCAAGCCTTCTCCGGCCGCGCTCCTGTTGGCTCTGGGTCAGGAGTTGGCGTTGCCATGCAGAACTAAGTCCTCTTCTGAGTCGACGACCGGCTCTTCGGCGCTGCCTTCATGCTCGGCGCGGCGAAGCGTATAGCGTGTGGTTTGCCCCGAC
>JACCYK010000225.1 GCA_013696525.1 Chloroflexia bacterium | reverse complement strand
GTACGTGGGACGTGGTCCTGCCAGAAGGTGCGGTCACCGTCGATGCCGTGGTGGCCACCGTTCCTTCCCCGGTGCTGCTCAGGTTGGTCGCGGGCCTGCCAGAGTCGTACCGAACCAAGCTGTCGGGGCTTACCTATGAGGCTGCCGCGGTCGCCTTGCTGCAACTGAGCCAGCCCCTCTCGGATATCTACTGGCTCAACATCGCCGACCCGGAACTGCCGTTCACGGGCATCATCGAGCACACGAACTTCATGTCGCCGGGCGACTATGATGGCAAACACTTCGTCTACCTGAGCAGATACATGGAGCCGGATCATCCCTACTTCTCGATGCCGGAAGCCGATCTGATCGAGGAGTACATCCCATACTTGCGGCGGATCAATCCCAGTTTCGACCGCGGTTGGATCGAGCGATGGTGGGTCTTCCGGGAGCGAGCGGCGCAACCGATCGTGACCCGCGACTACAGCGAGCAGATCCCGGACCACCGCACCGGCCTGCCCAACCTTTACCTGGCCAACACGAGCCAGATTTACCCGGAAGATCGGGGCACGAACTACAGCGTCCGGCTTGGCAACCGGATCGCCGAGCTCGTCACCGCGGACCTCGGTCCTGGATGATCTGGCGACGGCAGTCCAGCGCGGTTGCCACACCGCGACGATGACCACACCAAGCACCCCACCGTTGGGCAATGCCGGGTTGTGATGCGATACCGGTTCGCCTGAACCCCGGCGGCGAATACGGTAGGCTCTGCTCAGCAGAGTGCCGGCCTCGCTTTCACTCCCGCACTGAAGGGCACGTAGATCATGAGGGACTGCACGCCCCGTTTTCTCCAGCTACGCTCCGGTCGATTGGCAGTAGTGGCAACCGTGCTTGCCGGCATCGCGCCGCTGACCGCGCGAGCGCATGAGCGCTGGTTCACGCCGTTCGGCCCGTACTGGGCGCCGGATTGGGCGCTGCTGGTGTCGCTCCCGGTCGGATTGGCGCTGCTGAGCGGTGCCGGCGTGGTCCTGGGGTTGACCTTGCTGGAACGAGCGCTGGACGATCCGCTCTGGCCGCGGCCACCTTTCCTGCAGCGGCTGGAGCCGAGCGTGGCGGCCATCCTTGGGGTGCAGACCGCGATTGCCATGATTTTCGCCGCCACCCGCCTGCAATTGTTCGTCCCGAACATCGAACTGCCGCGCACCGCGGTCGGGTTAGCGGTCGCCGGCCTGACCGTGATCGCGGCCTTCTCCTTCATTACCGGCGTGATGACGCGTTGGGGTGCCGCGCTGACGATCGGGCTCTGGGGTCTCGGCTTCGCCTTCGTCGCCTGGTACGAGGTGGTGGAACAGGTCATCTTCGTTGGCATCGCCCTCTACCTGCTGGGCGTAGGGCGCGGCGTGATGACCTTCGGGGACCACCCGGAAGAGGACGAGCCGGCCGGGAGCGCCTTCCTCCGCCAGCACGCGCTGACGATCTTACGGCTGTTCGCCGGGGCCACGGTGCTGATCCTGGCGGTCACCGAGAAGTTGGCGGCGCCCGACCTCGGCGTTGCCTTTCTCCAGGAGTATCCAGATTTTAACGTTGCCCGCGGCCTGGGGCTGGACTGGTTTAGCGATGAGCGATTCATGTATACCGCCGGCATCGTCGAGGCCACCGCTGGCATCGCGCTACTCTCCGGCAAGCTGATCCGGGTTGTCATCCTGCTCCTGTGGATCCCGTTCAATCTGGGGATCCCGTTCCTGCCGCCGGAGGAGCTGATCGGGCATCTGCCGATGCTGGCCACGATGTACGTCTTGCTCGTCCGCGGCACCGCCGGTATCCCCCCCAAGGATGACCGCGGGGCTGCCGCCGCGGACCCATTCCCGGCGCAACCCGAGGGCGCCGCCGTGGCCGGCGGCCGGTCTGGCGCGAGATGACGGCCACCGGACTGTCGGTCCCGCGCCGGCGCCAGCCGCCCACGGCCCAACCCCGGCTTGAGGTGCGCGATCTCACGGCGACCTATGTTGAGCGCGGGGTGCGCCTGATGGCGCTGGCCGATCTTTCCCTGTCCGTGGCGGCCGGCGAGTTCGTCGCCCTGATCGGTCCCTCTGGATCGGGGAAAAGCACGCTGCACGATCTTGTGGCGGGGCTGATCGCCCCCGATC
>JACCYK010000223.1 GCA_013696525.1 Chloroflexia bacterium | reverse complement strand
GCCAGGGGCCGGTCGATGGCGTTTCGCGCCTTGGGCCGGTTGATGGTGACGGTTACGATGTGGCGGTCCGCGTTGGCGGTGATGGTCAACCGATCGTCGTCTGAACCGGAAAGCCGACCCTGCTGAGCCACTCGCCCTCCTCCTCGTTCGCGATGCCATTGCCGGTCCTCCGCGTCGCGACCGTGCTAGCATCGCGGGCGACCATAGCACGCGGGAGGCGCATCCTGGCATGACCAATCATTCGGATCACGTTCGACTCGATCCGTTCGCCGACCCCGCCGCGATCACCGGCATCCGGGCGGGGGTGCGTGACATCTGCGCCCGATTCCCCGAGGCATACTGGCGGGAGCTCGATGTCCAACGGCAGTACCCGGTGGCGTTCGTGCAAGCGATGACCGAGGCCGGTTGGCTCGCCGCGTTGATCCCCACTCGCTACGGCGGGCTTGGCCATGGGATCAGCGAGGCCGCCGTGATCCTGGAGGAAGTCAACCGGCAGGGCGGCAACGCGGGGCCGGCGCACGCCCAGATGTACATCATGGGCACCCTGCTCAAGTATGGCTCGCCGGAGCTACAGGCTCGCTATCTTCCCGCCATCGCCGACGGCCGGCTGCGGCTGCAAGCGTTCGGCGTCACCGAGCCGGAGGCGGGCACCGACACCACCAGGATCACGACGACCGCGGTCCGGGATGGGGATCGGTATCTGATCAATGGTGAGAAGATCTACATCTCGCGGGTGCAGCACTCGGATTTGATGTTGCTCCTGGCCCGCACCAGCCCACGGGATGACGCCAAGCCGACGGCGGGTCTCAGCGTCTTCCTGGTCGATCTCCGCCAGGCGGGCGGCGCGATCACATTGCGGCCGCTCCGCATGCTGATGAACAACGAGACGAACGGCGTCACCATTCGCGACCTTTCGGTGCCGTTGGAAAACTTGATTGGGGTCGAGGGCGAGGGCTTTCGCCAAATCCTCGACGGCTGGAATGCCGAACGCATCCTGATCGCCGCCGAATGCGTGGGCGATGGCCGCTGGTTCGTCGACCGGGCAACCGCCTACGCGACGGGGCGCGTGGTCTTTGGCCGGCCGATTGGCGCCAACCAAGGGATCCAGTTTCCGATCGCCGCCGCCTACGCGCGGGTGGAAGCGGCGGATCTGGTCAGGCGTCGTGCCGCCGCCAGCTTCGATGCCGGCCTGCCGTGTGGGCCCGATGCGAACATGGCGAAGTATCTCGCCGCCGAGGCGAGCTGGGAGGCCGCCAATGCCTGCCTCGACACCTTTGGCGGCAACGGCTTCAACGCCGCGTACGATGTGGAGCGCAAGTTCCGTGAGACACGGCTCTACCGCGTCGCCCCGGTCTCCAACAACCTCGTGTTGGCCTACATCGGGCACCGCGTGCTCGGGATGCCTCGGAGCTACTAGCCGCGCGCTCGCGCCACCGCCGCCGTCAACGCGCGGCGAGTCAACCCCCGCGTCACCCGCAACCGATACTCGGCGGACGCATGCAGGTCGGCCAATGGCTCCAACCCTTCGGTTGCCAGGTCCGCCGCTTGCTGGATGGCCGCCTCGTCGGCTTGCTTGCCCATGAGCGCCGACTCGGTGGCGGCGGCGCGACGGGCGGCCGCCACGGTGCCCGTGATGCCAACCCGAACATCGGCCACGACCCCGCCATCGTCGAGCGTGACGACCGCCGCCACGCCGGCGACCGCGTAGCCGGATGCCTGGTTCGCCAGCTTCTGGTAGTTCGATCCGGTGCGTGGCGGCAGCTTCGGGATCCGGATCTCGGTCAGCAGCTCGGCCGGGGTTAGCGCGGTCGTCAAGAAGTCAAGGAAGAAGTCGCCAGCGGAGATGCCGCGCTCACCCTCCGGCCCAACAGCGATCAACTCAGCGTTGAGGGCGAGAATCGCGGCGGGATAGTCGGCCGCGGCGTCGGCGTGGGCCAGGGCACCGCCGATCGTGCCCCGGTTGCGGACCTGCCGGTCGCCGACGACGCTCGCGGTCTCGGCCAGCAGCGGCATCAGGGTCCGCACCAAGTCGTCACGTTCGATCGCGTGGTGGGTGGTCAGGGCGCCGATCACGAGCCGATCGCCCTCGTCGCGAATGCCGTCCAAGCCGTCGATGCGCGTGATGTCGATCAGGTGCGCCGGCGCCGCCAGGCGCAGCTTCATGATCGGCAGGAGGCTGTGACCGCCCGCGATGAGCTTTGATTCCTCGCCATACTGGGCAAGCAGCGCGATCGCGGTGTCAACGCTGTCCGCTCGATGATACGCAAATGTCGCCGGGTTCATGTCCTCGCCTTCCGTCCGCGCCTACGTTGTCGGTGACGATCGCCCATTTACCGGTGTCGGCGCCGCGCCGGCCGCCAACTTCTCCGCCGCCGCCTGAATCGACCGCACAATGTTGTGATAGCCGGTGCAGCGGCAGAGGTTGCCTTCGATCGCATGCCTGATCTCACCTTCGTCGGGATGGGGGTCTTCCGCCAGCAAGGCGACGGCGGAGAGCACCATGCCCGGCGTGCAATAGCCACATTGGAGACCGTGCTCTTCCCAAAAGGCGTGCTGGACCGGGTGCATGGTGCCCCGCGGCGCCAACCCTTCGATCGTCGTGATCGCTTGCTCGTCAACCTGCACCGTTAAGGTGGTGCAACTCTTGATGACCGCGCCGTCCAGCAGCACGGTGCAGGCCCCGCACTGGCTGGTTTCACAGCCAATATGCGCCCCGGTCAGCCCCAAATCGTCTCGCAGGAACTGGACAAGCAACTGTCGCGGCTCGACCTCCGCCCGTTGCGCCGTCCCATTCACCGTCACGGTGACCGGAACCCTCACCCGCCTTCTCCTTTTGTGCCCGCCAATCGCGCATTCGAGCCGGACCGGCTCGGGGGCGGATGCTCCGCCACTATTTATCTAGTCTAGCCGACAAACAGTTGAAGAACTGGCCAACCACCAGCTTCGCCGCCGGTTGCATGACCCGGCCGCCGACCCGCGCCAGCGTCCCTCGCACCGTCGCCTTGCCGGCGTACTGGACCTTGGTCTCCACCCCGTCTTCCACCAACACCAGCTCACCTTCGCCCGACACCTGCCCGGCGGGGCCCTTGCCCTCGACCAGCATGCGATAGCTGGCGGGCTCGTTTCGATCGCTGATCTTGACCCGTCCCTGGTACGTGCCGCGGATCGCGGCCACGCCGATCTTCATCGTCGCCTCGTACTCGTCCGGTCCAACCGCTTCCAGCCGTTCGCAACCGGGCAGGCAGGAACGCAGCGTTTCGGGATCGAGGAGTAAATCCCAGACCCGTTGTCGTGGCGCGGTGAAGGTTTGCTCTCCCGACAATTCCATTGGTTGTGCTCCTGTTTCACGCGTCAGCCGCGCCGCGTTAGCCCGGCACCGCTTCGCGCATAATAGGAGCGATCGCGATTATGGGCAAGCAGGATGGAGCGATTAGACGCGGCCACCGCCGATACCAGGTAGGAGGACGATTGATGGTGACTTCCGCTCCCGTTAAGCTAGGCCGCGCCCGGATCGAACAGTTGACCGGCATCGAATCCAAACGGCTCAACGAGCGAACCCCGAAGTCGGGCCAGATGTTCGAGCGGGCCCGCCACTCGATGGTGAACGGCTTCCCCTCGTCGTACCAGGTGCGGGC
>JACCYK010000355.1 GCA_013696525.1 Chloroflexia bacterium | reverse complement strand
CGGTTACCATCCCCAACTCGTAGTGCGGTGTGCCGTCCGCGGTTTCGACGTCGCAGCCGAGGAAGTAGGTGCCGGGCTCGAGGTTCTCGAACACCAGGTCGCCACTCTGCCCAGGCTCCAGGTAGATCGCGCCGAAGAAGCCGGTGCTGTCCTCCAGGACGTCGACCTCGCCTCCGATCAATTGTGGGGTCGTCGTCCCTTCCAAGTACGTCACCACAACGCCGACGTGCGGCTCGTTGGTGTCCGGCGTGTTCGCCATCCGGAAGATGACCGGACCGGCCGGGATCGTATTCGTGCTGAGGGCGAACGCGTAGTTGACCATCTGCACGTCGACGATGGTGGCTTCCGGCAAGGCGCCCTCCGGCACCGGGATCGGCATGATGTTGTCGAGCGTGTAGAACCCGTCGTCTTCCATAAAGTACCAGCGTTCGCTGCTTAGCGCGCCCGGACCGGAGAAGAGACCGGTGTAGATCCAGTCGACGCTGACTAGGCCATCGTCGTAGGCGTGAACCTCGCCGATCGCGCGGATCTCGATCGGCTGGACCGGGAATTCCGGATCTTCGAATGCCGCTGGCACATCGTAGCGGGTCGGCACCCCGATAAAGTTCGTCACGAAGTTGTCGGTCATCAAGGCGGCGGCGGCGAGGTAGTCGCCGGCATTGACGCAGTTGACGAGATTCTCCAGACCGGCCGCCGCCGTGTCCGCGTCCGCTCCCGTGACCGGGGTGCCGGCGGGCGTCTCGGCGGCTTCGGGTGGTGGGCCCGAGTCTTCCGCGCCAGCCTCGGGTGAGGCCATCTCTTGCATCGCCGCCGGCGACGCCATCGCCTCCATCGGGGTCGGCGTTCCGGGCGGCAGCTCAGGGGCGGCGCATGGCCCCGCCGCGCCTCCGCTGGGCGTGACGTCTTGGGCCGCGACGGCGGCGCCGGCGAACGAACTGAAACTGAGGACGAAGAGCAACATCGTGAGCATGAGCTTCCGGTACATGGGCCAGTCCTCTCCCTGCTCGCGCCGATGAGGCCTCACCGTGAAGTCCACATCGAGCCGAGGATCAATCTGCCGGCAATGTGCATCGAGATTGGCGATCCGATCGCGTTATTGATCCAGTGGCAGCACACCTCCTTGTCCTCGTTGTGGCGCTCGCGCCAGCCGATCGTCTCATCGTTCGTGGGGCGGCGCCATCGGCGGCTCGTCGCGAAGTGGCCGCGGTTGCCCGTCACGAATTTGGCGGACCAGGAGATCGAGCGGGAGATAGAGCCGGATCGCGGTGATCTCGCCCGCCGTCAGATCGAAGGCCGCGGCGTACGGCACCCGCACCGGCGCCCCGGTCGGACCAATCCCGGCGAACTCGCCGACATGGCGGCCGGTAAACTCGGACTCGACGATCGCCCGCTCGGCGCTGGCGACCACGGTCCGCACGTTCGGGGTGACGGCGAAGGCGTGCCGGTAGAGGTGAGCGAGCAGGGCCAGCACCGCCTCTCGGCCTCGCGTCACCTCGCCGGTCGTCATCACCGCGAGGCTCACGTCCCCGGCCAGCGCCGGCGCCCGGTCATCGCCGGCCGCGATCGCCGCCAGCAGCGCCGTCACCGTGGCCCCGGCCGCGGTCGAGAATGCCGGCTCGCTACCGCCGGTCGCTGCCATGCCATCCTCCCAGGACGTCGCGGTGCGACCGCCGATTGCGGCCGCGGTTCGATGATGCGCTCAATACCGGCGGCGCGCATCGGGTGAGCGACGTATTTGTTGGGGTGGCGTGAACTGGGTCACTACGTAGCGCGACGTAGGCGGAGGCTCGGTCCGGGAGACGCTCAGACGAGCCGGTGGCGATAGGCGAAGGCGATCGCCTCGGCCCGGGAGGCGAGGTCGAGCTTGCTCAGGATATTCGCCGCGTGGGTCGACACGGTGCGGGGACTGATACAGAGGACGCCGGCGATCGCCTGGTTGGTCTGGCCGGTGGCGATCAGCCGCAGGATCTCCTGTTCGCGGGGCGAGAGGCGTGCCGCCGGTCCGGCGCCGGCCGCCGCCGCGGGCATCGTCGCCGCGCCGGGGCCGGGGGCGGCGAGCTGGTTGAGGCTGGGCACCGTGAACATGGACGGCCAGGTTGGCCCAAGCTCGCGCTGAATGGCCGCCGCCCGGTCCAGGAGGGACGCGGCCAGATCACGCTGCCCGCGGCAATAGGCAATCACCCCTAATTCGGCCGTCGCCGTCGCCAGCCAGATCTGCTCGCCGCCCTCGGCCACGTAACCGGCGATCGCCTGTTCCAGACAGGACACGGCTCGAACCAGGTCACCCAGTTGATGAGCGGTGCTCCCGATTAGTTGGAAGGAGCGGGCCACGCCGAGCCGGTCATCGAGCGACTGGTAGAGGGCCAGGCAATCCTGCCCCACCGCCATTGCCCCCGCCAGGTCGCCGCCGGCCCCGATGAGACTCGCCATGCCGAGTTGGGCCTTGCCGGCCAGGGCGGTCGCGTTGTCCTCGGCATTCGCGAGGGCGCGGGCGAACCAGCGCCGCCCTTCGTCGGCGTGGCCACGCTGGAACCAAAACAACCAGAGGGCGCAGGCCAAGCGGAGCCCGACCGTGGTCGCCTCCCCGCTCCGTCGCGTCGCCCAGCCGAGCGCCGAGCGCAGGTTGTCGTACTCGGGGTCCATCGTCTCCAGCGAGCGCTCCCAACCGCCGGCAAAGGCGTCGGCCTCGACCCGTTCGGCGATGATAAGACACCAGGCGGCGTGGCGACGGCGGACGGTTTCTTCCTCCCCGCTCGCCGCCAGCAGGTCCAGCGCGTACTCGCGCACCGTCTCCAACATCGTGAACCGGGGGCCGGGCAGAACGGGCC
>JACCYK010000123.1 GCA_013696525.1 Chloroflexia bacterium | reverse complement strand
GATCGTACGTGGCGAAAAAATCGCTGATCGTGAAGTCGCAAAAACCGCCGAAATTCCAGACCCGGGCGGTCAATCGTTGCCGTATCTGCGGTCGGGGCCGGGCCTACATGCGGAAATTTGGCGTGTGCAGGATTTGCTTCCGCGAGCTGGCCTCGGTGGGACGACTGCCGGGCGTGACGAAGTCGAGCTGGTAGGCGCAAGGTCCACGGCAGCAACATGTTCGCTGCTGCGCAGGACACGAGGGAGATCTGGCGGATGAGCGTGAACGATCCTATCAGCGACATGCTGACTCGGGTACGCAATGCGGGCATGGCGCGTCAAGCGGAAACGACCATGCCGGCAACGAAGATCCTGATCGAGATTGCGAAGATCCTGAAGGAAGAAGGCTATATCAACGACTTCCGGGTGGTTGAGCGGCGGCCCCAGGACCAGCTTGGGATTTCGCTTCGCTACGGCGCGGATAAACGGCATACGATCCGCGAGATCAAGCGCGTGAGCAAGCCGGGCCTCAGGGTCTACGCCGGGAAGGATGCCATCCCGCGGGTACGGAGCGGGCTCGGGATCGCGATCGTCAGCACGCCGCAAGGCGTCTTGACCGGGTACGAGGCACGGCGCCGGGGGATCGGCGGCGAGGTGCTCTGCACGGTCTTCTAGCGACGATGGCGGGCCGCGATGGGACCGGGCGGATGGCCACGCTCCGAACCACGACGGAGGACATAGAAATGTCGAGAATCGGCAATAGGCCAATTGAGATTCCAAATGGGGTTGATCTCGCGATCGGCCAAAACAACCATGTCCAAGTGACGGGCCCCCGCGGCGAGCTCGCGCTCACGGCGCATGCCAACATGATCCTGAGCCGGGACAATGGCAACTTGACGGTCGAGCGGCCAGACAACGACCGGGAGAACCGGTCGTTGCACGGCCTGACTCGGACGCTCATCAACAATATGGTCATAGGTGTCACCACGGGCTACACCCGGACCCTCGAAATCTCCGGCGTCGGCTATCGCGCCGCGATGGACGGGACGACGCTGGTGTTGAGCGTCGGGTTTTCTCATCCGGTACGGATGACGCCGCCGGAAGGCATCGTCTATTCGCTGGAGGGCCAGACCCGCGTCCATGTGGCGGGCATCGACAAGCAAGCGGTTGGTGAAGAAGCGGCCCGGATTCGCCGGGTGCGGCCACCTGAACCGTACAAAGGCAAGGGAATCCGGTACGCGGGCGAAGTGGTCCGGCGGAAGGCCGGCAAGGCCGGTAAGGCGAAGTAAGTGGTCGCGGCGAGACGTTTGAGCAGCGGGGTAAATGCCTCACGGCGCCGGATGACGATGGAGATCGACAATGCGCATTAAATTTCGGCGAAAGCTTTCGGCCCGCAAGCGGCGGCATGTGCGGGTGCGAGCGAAGGTCAGCGGCACGGCCCGGCGACCACGATTGAATGTCTTCCGGTCGTCGGCGCACATCTACGCGCAGGTGATCGATGATACCCGCGGTCACACGTTGGTCGCGGCGTGCGACCTCGAGCAAGAGATCAAGGAGCGGGCCGGCGACGGGGCGACGAAGTCGGCCCGGGCGAAGGCGGTCGGCCAGATCGTGGGCGAACGAGCGAAAGCCGCCGGCATCGAGTTGGTCGTCTTTGATCGTGGCGGTTTCCTCTATCACGGGCGCATCCAGGCAGTCGCGGACGGAGCGCGTGAATCTGGCTTAGTCTTCTAGCAGCGGATTCGGATGGAGCAGAACATGGATCGAAATCGAAGTGACCGCGGACCGCGCCGGCGATCGGAAGACGACGGCGGCGAGTTCGAGGAGCGAGTCGTCCAAATCAATCGTGTCTCAAAGGTGGTGCGGGGTGGCCGCAGATTCAGCTTCGGCAGCATCATCGTCGTTGGCGATGGCCGGGGACGGGTGGGTGCCGCGATCGGCAAGGCCGGCGAAGTCCCTGATTCGATTCGTAAGGGGGTCGAGGCGGCCAAGAAGGCAATGATCACGGTGCCGCTGGATGGGTCGACGATTCCCCACCCGGTTGAAATGAGCTTCGGCGCCTCGCGGGTGATGCTCAAGCCGGCCGCGCCAGGCACCGGCGTTATCGCTGGCGGCGGCGTGCGAGCGGTGGTCGAAGCGGCCGGAATTAAGGACATACTGTCCAAATCGCTTGGCAGCAACAATCCGATCAACGTTGTTCGCGCCACGCTGCGGGCGCTGCAAGAGTTGGAATCATCGGAGGCCATCGAACGGCGTCGGCATCGGACGCGCCGGCTTCGCCGGCCCACGGCCAACTCGACCTACGTGGCGCCGGCGCGGCC
>JACCYK010000121.1 GCA_013696525.1 Chloroflexia bacterium | reverse complement strand
GCCCCGAGCTTCGCCGCGAACGCATTCGCACCCCCTGGAACACCCCATGTTAGTGTCATCGTCGCTCCAATAATGTCCTATTCAGACCCACCAGAACCCCCTGCCTCCAGCCCTCGCACCGCCTGGCGAAATTGCTCGCCCCGGTCAAACTCGTTCTGGAACAGGCCGAAGCTGGCGCACCCCGGGGACAGCAATACGACATCCCCCGGCCCGGCGGCCAGCGTCGCCGCCGCCACGGCCGCATCCATGCTCTCGAACGGGCCAACTGGCATCACGCCTTGCTCGCGGAGGGCGCGGTCGATCGCCGCCGTCGCGCTGCCGGCAAAGAGATAGACGGCGTGGGCATGCGTGACGGCGGCGGCAACCAGCGGCTCCGGATCAAGCTGTTTGTCGGCTCCTCCCGCCAGCAGATGCACCCGGCGCCTGGCCAGCGCCGCCAACCCGGCGGCGGCGGCGACGGGAGCGGTCGCGGTTGTGTCATTGATATAGGTGATGCCCGCGATCGTGGCTACCACCTCCATCCGGTCGCGAAGACCACGATACGACTCCAAACCCGCCCGAATCGCATCGGCGCCGGCGCCGCGGGCCACGGCGGCGGCGATCGCGGCCAAGACGTTGCGCCGATGATGCGACCCGGCCAACGCCGGGCGGTCCGGAATGGCGAGTGACCAGGTCTCCCCGTCACGGCGAACCCGCGCCGCGCCATCGACCCACCAGACGCCGTCGCCACCGCGATCACGAAGGCCGAAGGGGAACACCCGCGCCGTTGCCGCCGCCGCCGCCCACCAGGCTTCGGCGTCATCGGCGTTGACGACCAGCGTATCGCCCGCCGTCTGGTGGCGCGTAATTCCCCGCTTTGTCGCCGCGTAGTCGGCGAAGCCGTCGTAGGTGTTGAGATGGTCCTCGGCGATCAGCGTCAGGATCGCGATCGCGGGGGCCAGCCGGTGCTCCAGCAGCCCTTCGAGCTGCCAGCTCGACAGCTCGATCACCACCGGCGTTCGCGGTCCGATCTGATCGAGCCGGCCCAGGGCGGAGACGCCCATGTTCCCGGCCAACACGGTCGCCGGATCCCCCGCCCGCAGCATGGCGGCGATCAGGGTGGACACCGTGGTCTTCCCCTTGGTGCCGGTGACGCCGATGATCGGCGCCGGGCAGGCCCGGAAAAAGAGCGTCATCTCCATCTCGACCGGCACTCCATGCCGCCGGGCCAGCTCCAGCGGCGGCGCCCGGCGCGGCACGCCCGGGTTGCGGACCACGAGGTCGGCACCGGTGGGCAGGAAATCGGCCTCGTCATGACCCCCGAGCACGTACCGGATCGGCAGATCCGCCAGTTCCGCCAGCGCCTCGGTCAGCTGCTTCTGCGGCTGGACGTCGGTCACGGTCACGATGGCGCCGGCTTCGGCCAGGTAGCGCGCCACGCCGGCCCCGCCGCCGTACCGGCCCAGCCCCATCACCGTCGCTCGTTTAGCCGCCAGCTCGCTTCGTCTCAACTCACGACTCACAACTCGTCAAATCCAGACCAAGGCCAGGGCGACGCCGATGAGGCCGGCCATCATCCCGATCATCCAGAGCCGGACCGTGACCTGCGTTTCGGACCAGCCGAGCAATTCGAAGTGGTGATGTAAGGGGGTCATCTTGAACAGCCGTTTGCCTTCGCCGGTGCGCCATTTCGTCCACTTGAAGTAGGCCACCTGCAAAATCACCGAGGCCATCTCGGCGACAAAGACGATGCCGATGATCGGCAGCAGCAGCCATTGGCCGGTCATGAAAGCGGCGACCGCCAGCGCGGCCCCGATCGGCAGCGAGCCGGTATCCCCCATGAAGACCTGCGCCGGGTGGGCATTAAACCAGAGGAAGCCCATCAGCGCCCCGACCATGATGAAGCAGAACGTCACCACCCCCAACTGACCCTGTCGATAGGCAACGATGCCGTAGGCGCAGAAGGCGATGGCCGCCGTGCCCCCGGCCAGGGTGTCCAGGCCGTCCGTGAAATTGACCGCGTTGGCGGTGCCGACGATCGCCAGGGCCGCGATCGGCAGGTAGACCCAGCCCAGGTCAAACTGGCCGATGAACGGGATGTAGATATTGTGGAGGCCAAGCCCAAACGGGAACGGGGCATGGAGGACGAACGCGGCGACGACGCCGATCACCACCAGCCAGAGCATTTTGATGCGGGCGGACATGCCGTCTTTACTGCCGCCGACCAGGCTCAACCGGTCGTCGAAGCCGCCCAGGATCGTACAGGCGAGCAGGACGGCCAACGGCAGGGCCATGGACAACCGGCCCGCCACGTTGAACACCAGCGTCACCACGATCACCGAGATCGAGACCATGATGCCGCCCATGGTGGGGGTGCCGGTCTTGACCAGATGCGTTTGCGGCCCATCGATCCGGATCTGCTTACCCACCTTCTGCTGCCGCAGGAAGGTCACGATCGGACGTCCGATGATCGTGGTGACCACAAACGCGAGACCCGCCAGGGCGAGCGAGACCGCCATGTTCTGGTTTGGATCGACCGGCATCACCCCGTTGCCGACGACTTGCAACGGGAGCAGGGAAAGGATCTCGCTCATTGGGCCGCGGTCTGGCCGTCGGAATCGGTCATCTCTCCGGGACGATCAAGCCCGGCGTCCGCCCGCAACACCTCGACAATCTCTTCCATGCGCAGGCCGCGCGATCCCTTGAGCAGGACCACGTCGCCCGCTTGCAGCTCCCGCTGTAAGAACCGGACCAGCTCGTCTCGCTGCTCGAGCCCAAACGAGATGACCGTCGGCGGCCGGCCCTCGTTCCGGCCGGCCACGGTGGCCGCTTCCGCCGCGATAATCCGCGCCAGCTCACCGTAGGTCACCACCAGGTCCGCCACCTCGCCGGCCCGGCGGCCGACGATCTTGTGCTCCTCCGCCGCCAGCTCCCCCATCTCTCTCATCTCTCCCAGCACCACGATCGCGCGCCGCGGGCCGAGCGATTCCAACAAACCGAGCGCCGACAGCACCGACGGCGTGCTGGCGTTGTAGGTGTCGTCGATAATGCGCGAGCCACGCGGTCCCGGGCTCACCAGCAAGCGCACCTGGATCGCGGGATCGTCGAACCCCGGCAGCATCTCCGCGATGTGCAGACCGAGCGCGTGGCCCGTGGCAAAGCCGGCCAGGGCCAGCTCGACCGCGTGGCCCCCCACCAGGGGCACCTTGACGAACAGCCGCTCCCCGCCCAGGTTCAGCCAGAACGAGGTACCGGCCAGGGCTTCGGTCGTCACCTCGCTGGCGCTGACGTCGTTGCTGGGATCAAGCCCGTAGGAGACGACCCGGCCCCGGCAGCGTCCGGCCATCGCCCGCACCCGCGGGTCATCGCCATGCAGAATGGCAATCCCATCGTCCGGCAGCGCCTCAACCAGCTCCGCCTTGGTCTCCGCGATCGCCTCAATCGAGCCCATCCGCTCCAGATGGACTGGAAAGACGTTCGTCACGACCGCCAGCCGGGGCCGCGCGATCTCCGCCAGCAGCCGCAGCTCGCCAAAGGCGTAGGCGCCGCCCATCTCCAGGACGGCGGCCTCCGTGTCCGGCGTGATCGCCAGCACCGAGAGCGGCAACCCAATCTCGTTGTTAAGATTGCCGGGGTTCCGGTAGGTCCGATACCGGCCGCCGAGGACCGAGGCGACCACTTCCTTGGTGCTGGTCTTGCCGATGCTGCCGGTGATGCCGACGACGATCAGGTCGTCCAGCCGGTTACGCCAAACCCCGGCCATCACCTGCAAGGCGTCGACCGGTGCCTCGACTACGAGCAACGGCAGGGGCGGCTCGGTCTGCCCGGCCGCCCACTCCTTGCTCACCAGCGCCGCCGCCGCGCCCTTGGCCGCCGCCTCGGCCACGAACTGATGCCCATCGTGGACCTCGCCGCGGATCGCGATGAAGAGGTCGCCCGGCGCGACCTGCCGTGAGTCGCGCTCGATCTGGGGAAACCGCAGGTCGGCCGGCAAGTGGCCGCCGCCCCGCACCTCGGCATCGGTGGCCTCGAGGATTTCCGCTAACGTCAGCGGCATCATGGGCAATCTCCGGCGGTGGGCTCAGGCACTCCCGGCAGCCGGACCGCGGCCCGCAGCACCGCGCTCCGGCTCCGGGGGTTCCTGGCAATCTCCGCCGGCGTCGGGCGCACGGCGCGACGGGTAAGGCGTTGCAGCCGGGGCTCGTGCCGGCAGGTGCAGACCGGGAGCTCGGGCGGGCAAAGACAGGTGGCGCTCTCCCGCTCAAAGAAGCGCTTGACGATCCGATCTTCCAACGAATGAAAGGCGATCACCACCAGGCGGCCGCCCGGCGCCAGCACCTCGACCGCGCCCTTCAGCGCCCGTTCCAGCACCTCCAGCTCGGCGTTGGTCGCGATCCGCAAGGCTTGAAACGTCTTGGTCGCCGGATGGACCGACCGGCCGCGCCGGCCGCCGCCGGCCCGCTCCACGATCGCCGCCAACCGGGCGGTCGTTTGGATCGGCTCGCGGGCCCGCTCCTGAACGATCGCGCGCGCGATCCGGCGCGACTTCGGCTCCTCGCCCAGGCGCCAGACCAGGTCCGCGAGCTCCGCCTCCGGCAGCTCATTCACGAGATCGGCGGCGGAAACGCCAGCGCCGGGGTCGAACCGCATGTCGAGCGGGCCGTCGAGCTGGAACGAGAACCCGCGTTCGGGCGCGCCCAACTGGAACGAGGAGAGCCCGAGATCGAGCAGCACCCCATCCAGCGGCGCCAACCCGGTGCCGCGGGCAACCTCCGCCAGGTTGGCGAAATTGGCCTGCACCGGCCGCAGCCGATCGGGGACCGAAAGGGAGGCCGCCAGCGCTTCGGCCCGCGCCATGGCGACCGGGTCCGCATCGAGGGCGAGGACGACGCCATCCGGCGCGGTGGCCGCCAGCAACGCTCGCGTATGACCGCCGCCGCCGAAGGTGCCGTCGATGTATCGTGCCCCCGCCCGTGGCGCCAGCAGCTCGATCGCCTCCCCGAGCAGGACCGGCTGGTGCCCGGCGCCGCTGGCCGGCGCCGTATCGATTGGGAGTGCCGCTCTCATGGTGCCGGTGTCTCCGTGGCAAACCGAACCCCGGTTGCCCGCTGAGTATGCACCATTCGAGTCGTGAGTCGTGAGAAGAGAAACACGCCGAGCGAAGCTTGTATAGAGCCTTGCTTGCCACCAAGCCAGCTACCGGCGGCTTACGACTCACGACCTACGACTAACGACTCGTTTAGATCAGCGTGGCCAGTCGCTGCGCGATCGCGGCGCCGTCGGTCTCCATCAGGGCTTCGACCGCCTGCCAGCGATCCGGGCTCCAGATCTCGATCGCGGTATCGACCCCGACCACCAGCGTCTCCCGCTCCAGGCCGGCATAGCGCCGCAGCTCGGGCGGGATCAGGATGCGGCCCTGGGCATCGAGGGCGAGATCGGCCGCCTCGGCAAACACCATCCGCCGAAAATTGCGCGCATCGGGGTCGGTGATCGGGAGGGCGCTCACCTTCTCGGCCAGGGGGCGCCAGGCCGCCAGCGGATAGAGCGACAGGCAGCGATCGATCCCCCGGGTCAAGACCAGACCGTCGGCTACCGCCTCGCGGAAGCGAGCCGGGATCGCCAGCCTGCCCTTGGCATCGAGCGCATGGGTGTACCGACCGAGGAACATGGAGCTTCACGCAATCCGGGGCGAACGCGCATGACCGAGACCCGGGGAAGAAAGGAGGCCAGGTTATCCACCGGGACGCCACTTGTCCCCACTTTTCCCCACCCTTATCCACAGCATACGTCGTTTTCCCCACCCTGTCCAGTCCTCGATCGTCCCCGCGAAACCCTCGTACGTACGCGGGGTATCGGCGTCGTGACCCACTTGTCACAGAACATGCGTTCTGATATGATTGTCCACACGGACGGACGCGACGCGGCGGAGGGACGAGCGATGTTTTTGGGGTGGTACGATCCGGATCGCAAGAAGCCGGCCCGGCAGAAAGTCTTGGAGGGGATCGAGCGCTACGTCGAAAAGTTTGGCGCCGAGCCGGAGCTGGTGTTGACCAGCGAACTCGACGCGGCGGAGCTGCTAAGCCCGGCCAAGAAGACCCAACTTCCGGCGCCGGCGTTGCCGGTGCGGACGGTCGCCTACATTCCGCGGTGGACGTTTTACATCGGCAGCGAAGACGCCCGTGACCAACCGGCGGCCGCGTAACCGCCAGGGCGGCTGCACGCATCGCCCCCGGCGTTTGGCGCCGATATTCAGCGGCCGGGTGCCGGTTGGCAAGATAGTGGTGCGGGAGATCGGAAGTGGCGAAGCGGGCAAAAACAACGAAGGCCGCCCACGGGCGGCCTTCGTCACCTGGTGCGCCGGATTAGCGCGTCAGCGACTAAAAGTCGTCGTCGTCATCATCGAGGGCGATATTGTCGTCGCCACCCGAGGCGTCACTGATGGCGGTGCCGCCATCAAGGCTGGCGCTGATATCAGTCGAGGTGGCTGCCGAGCCGCCGCCGACCGAAACGTGGCCGTGCGAGTCGCCAACGCCGATGCCGTTGCCAGCATTCCCGCCCGAGTTGATATCGCCGAGTGCCACCGCGCCGCCATTGGCCGAGGCATCGGCGGTACCGCCATTGCCGGCCGCCGCCGTGTCGTCCGCCGCCACGGCGACGGTGGACACCATCAAGCCGATGCCCACCAGGGCACCGGCCACCGAACCCTTGGTCACGTAGTTCCTCATGGTCTCTCCCCTCACACCCATTTTCCCGGGGTATCAATGGGAAGAGCCTGCACAGCCCAACCCTCACCCCTTACGGGAACCGTCTCTACTCTAGCAAGAACCCGGCGTGCTGTCTACAGAGAGCATTGCCGGTTTTCTGGCCCCTCTTTGCCGGCGTCTCCTCTCCCCTTGCCGAAATCGAGGCGGTCATCCCGCCGCGAATGCGGATCGCTCGCTCGCGCCCTGGCGCGGGCGACCGGAGCGGCAGCTCGTTCGCGGTGTTGGGTTGGTCTGCTTCGTCGTTCCTTGCTACAGTTAGGTCGGTGATCAGCCGGCGCTTCGTTCCCTCTGCCACGCCGCGCGACGTAGGTTCGGGCCGAGGCGGGTCGTGACGAACGAGGCGGGGTTCCCCGTGGAGACGCCAGCACCCGAACGACGCGACCCGCGGACAACCATCGGTGGCCGGTACGCGATCGACCTCGACGCGCCGCTCGGGTCCGGCGGCATGTGCTTGGTCTATCGCGGCCAGGATTTGCGCACGCGCCGCGACATCGCGGTGAAGACCCTGCGTCTCGAGTACCGGCGCGATCCGGAAACCCGCGCCCGGTTCCGCCGCGAGGCCCGCCTGATCGCCTTCCTCGCTCATCCCAACGTGATCCGCGTCATCGACTTTGTCGATGATCGGGGGACATCCTGGGTTGTGCTCGAGCATGTGCCGGGCCGCGCCCTCAACGAGCTGCTCAAGGAGAACGGGGCGTTGCCGCTGGCGACCGTGGCCCACATCCTGGACCAGGCGGCGGCCGCCCTCGGGCATCTGCATGCCCGCGGCCTGGTCCACCTCGACGTCAAGCCGCAAAACCTGTTGCTGACGCCCGGCGGTGATCTGAAGCTGATTGACTTTGGCCTGGCGCAGCCGGTTGGTGGTCCCCAGCAGGCGATCAATGGCCGCACCTTCGGCACGATCGGCTACCTGGCGCCGGAACAGCTTCGGGGCGAGTCGGTCGATGCGACGGCGGATGTCTACGCCCTCGGCGGGGTCATCTATGAAGCGCTGACCGGCGCTCCCCCCTACCCACCGCCGGCATCTGGCGAGATCACCAACAGTGTGATCCGGAGCCGGCTCACCCAGATGCCGGTGCCGCCGTCGTTGGCCAATCCGGCGGTGCCGCTGCCGGCCTGGGTGGATGATGTCGTCCTCTGGGCGCTGGCGCCCGAGCCCCGCGCCCGCTATGGCAGCGCGGCCGCCTTCGCCCGCATCTTTCGGGCCGGGCTCGACGGCGACGGGTTGCCGGCGGAACCGCCGGCGCGAGCCGGCCCCACGCCGGCCGAGGTCATCCCCATCCGCGATTCCGGTCGCGAGCATCCCGACCCGCTGGCTCCCCCTTCCGCCGCCGCGGTCAACGTCCCGGCCCACTTCGGCCGCGCCCCGGAACGCGGGTTTGGCGCCCTCCGGCGGGAGGGCAGCCTTGGCCGCCGCTCCGTCATGCCGCGCCGCCTGCTCTGGTGGGCAGTATTGGGATTGGTCTTCATCAACCTCATGCTGGCCCTGCTCCTCCTGACCACCCAGGGCCGCCTGCCCGGCGTCTACGATCCCGGCCTGATCGTCTTCCCTGGCGGTATGATTCCGTATCTAGGGGAGACTCCTACGGTTCGCGCGCCGCGAGCGGAGATCCATCTCATTGCGATCGCGCTACTGACCCAACTACGCCGGAGCTTCGAATGAATATTTTGCGAATGACGTTTCAAGGCTATCGCTCGCTACGAGACGTTCAGCTTGTTCTCGGTCCCTACACCGTGTTTGTGGGGCCGAACAACGTCGGCAAGACCAATATTGTCGACGCCATCGCGTTCTACAAAGACATTCTGTTCGATCTTGATTGGGGGATAACCATCGTGGTGGATTCCAGTATCTCGTCTTTCGCGGCGCCCATGGGCCAGCGGAGCGAATCGTCATCGGCATTGAAGCTGAACTCAGCGTTGAGGACGTACGATCGCGGATTAGCACCAACGGCACGCACCAATCGCCGACGATCGCCGATCAGCTCGTTACCGGATTCCGCCTTCGCCACTCCATCGCCCTGGGCTCAGATCCAGTAAGTCCGCTTTCTGGGTTTTTGATCCTCGATGAGGAGTTGCATATCCATGCCGAGGTCGAAAGCAACGACTCTCAGCTCATCATGATGGCGACGAGGCGCCAAGATGCCTTGTCGCTCTCATCGCCGCTGATTGCTCACGGAACCGAGATCACCTGGCTCGACATGGTGATCGAGCGGCCCGTTCAGACTGCCGAGGCGCTTGACACGCTTCAGCTCTGGAGTCTTCCCGCGCCACTATCGCTCCTCGCTCAAGTCAAGCTCTTTAGCCCAATCGTTGACGTATTTGCCACGAGTGTTGCGACCGTCCGCGTCTACCGGTTTGACCCTTTGGCTGGACGCGGGCCGGGGATCCCATCCGTCAGCGGAGAAATCACCCCGCGAGGAAACCAACTACCAGCCCTCGCCGCCTTTCTTCAAGCCCAACACCCAATGGCTTGGGAGAAAACCGTGCAGCGGGTCCGCCTCGTTGCTCCCGACGTTGATCACATTACGGTTAGGTCCGACCACGACCGCCGCCTCCGGCTCGAGTTCTCCGAATCCGGCCTCATTTCCCCTTGGACGGATAACGAGGTCTCAGACGGAACGCTTCGGTCACTCATGCTCTTCGCGGCGATCTTCGATCCTCGTGGGAGTCTAAAAGCCTTTGAAGAGCCGGAAAACTCGCTTCATCCTTGGGCGATCCGTGCTTTTGTCGATGCTTGTCGCGAAGTGCTGGCCGAGCCCGCGCCAAAGCAACTAGCCGTCACCACCCATTCTCAAGCGTTGATCGATTACGTAACACCCGAAGAGGTTACGATCGTGTGGCGCCAGGACGGCGCGACCATGGTGCGTCCGCTTCTTCAGCTTGACCCCACGGTAAGAGACTACTGGGCTGAAGGCCGGGGCAGGCTGTCAAACCTCCTGAATAGTGGACTCCTTTTGGAAACCGTCCCGAGTTCGTCCACATGAAGGTTGGTTTCATCGTTGACGGCAAATCCGAATTCGAAGCGCTGCCCAAGCTGATGCCCCTGCTCTCGACGATTGATCAATTTCGGCCAATGCGCCCCGTGCTGGCGACGGTAAGCGCGGACGCCCCAATCGACACAATCTCGTTCGTTGTCGCGGAAATCATTGGAACGTTGGCCAACCGCAACCCTGACCGTGTCGTTGTGCTTTGGAATCGTGAACAACGACCTGAATGCCCGGGAGTCCTCGCCCAGGCACGTTGGCACGGAATCTCGCGCCAGAGCCAGGGTGCGCACAGTCTGAGCGTGGTAGGCAAAGATCGCATGTTTGAGAACTGGCTCGCCGCGGCCCTACCAACACTCTCGCACCCATCCGCACGATTTCGATTGAGCAAGTCTGATGAACGACTTATTGTGTCCGATAAGGCCGATCATACGGACGCGCTCTCGCTTCTCAAGCGATCCACGGCCGGCCGCGAGTATGACAAGGTCGCCGACAGCAAACGCATCCTTGCCGCCGCAAATGTTGACGAGATAGCCGCGAACTCGCGCAGCTTTCGGCGATTTCTTCGCTGCCTTGGGCATCCGGACTACCTGCACCAGAGCAGGTCGCCGCGGCGCCCGTAAGGTGTCTCCTTGCCACCTCCCGATCACGATCTGGACATGGGGCTCTCACATCCTGTGCCGGGACCAAAATTCAGGACCAGCAATCCGCCCGTACCACGGTGGACGGCGGGCACGGGAGCGAGCGACCGGCTCACCGCCATGGCCCCCGACCCTGTCCCGGCAAATCGCCTCGCGGTTTACATCGGGCTCCGTTTCCGCCTATACTTACGGTGCGAATCGGGAGCCGGGGCATTGTGCTTCCGGCTCCTTCCCCATCTCTGCCTGGGCGCCACATCCCACTGCCACGCTCGGCGGTCGTCCGCACGGGAGTGCCGGGGCGACGTTCGTGCCTGTATGGACGACGGGCCGAACAGGGCGGCGGCGGGCACCAGCGCCGGCGTCAGGAAAGGACGCGACAATGGTCAACGATCGGACCGTGCGGCTCACCGAACCGGGCAAAGCTCGCTTGGCGGACGAGCTCGCCACGCTGCGCACCGAGCGCCAGCCGGCCCTGGCCAGCCGCATCCACGACGCGACCGAGCATGGCGACGTCTCCGATAACAGCGAATACGAGGACCTCAAGGACGAGTGGCAAAAAATGGATGCCCGCATCCGTGAGCTCGAGCTCACCCTGGAGCGAGCCGAGGTCATCACCCCGGACGCGACCTCCGGCATCGCCGAGCTGGGCTCCACCGTCACCCTGCGCAGCGATGACGGCGAGGAAGAGACCTGGGTGCTGGTCAGCCCGGAAGAGGCCAATAGCCTCGAAGGCACCATCTCCACCGAATCCCCCGTCGGCCGGGCGCTGTTCGGCCGCCGTGCCGGCGATTCCGCGACCGTGAGCGCCCCCAGCGGCGACATTGTGTTCACGATCGTCAGCATCGGCTAGCCGGGCCGCCGGCTGCCGACGCCGAGGGGATCACCACCAGATGGAGCTTTCCGACCTGCAAGAGGTGCGCCGGCAAAAGGCCGTCGCCTTGCGCGCGGCCGGGGCCGACCCCTACCCCGGCCGCGCCCACCGCACCCATACGACTCGGACGGCGCGGGATCGCTTTGCCGCGATCGAGCCATCTCTCGCTGACGAGGGGCATGATGCCGAGCCGGTGACGATCGCCGGCCGGATCGTCAGCCGCCGGCATCAGGGCAAGACGTTCTTTGCTCATCTCCGCGATGGCGCCGGCGAGCTGCAACTCTACATCCGGCGCGATGTGGTCGGCGACGAAGCCTTCGAGCGGTTCCTGAAACTCTTTGACCTGGGCGACTTCGTGCAGGCCGCCGGCACCCTCTTTCGGACCCGGATGGGTGAAATCTCGCTCCGGGTCACCACGGTGACGATGCTGGCCAAGGCGCTGAACGCGCCGCCGGAGAAATGGCACGGCTTACAGGATGTCGAGCTGCGCTACCGCCAGCGCTACGTTGACCTGATCGCCAATGCCGAGGTCCGCCACATTTTCACCCTACGGACCAAGATCGTGCGCGCCATCCGTAACTTCCTGGATCAGCGAGGCTACTTGGAGGTGGAAACTCCCACCCTGCAACCGCTCTATGGCGGGGCGGCGGCGCGGCCGTTCACGACCCGGCACCACGCCCTGGACCAGGTCTTCTATCTGCGCATCGCCGATGAGCTCTATCTGAAGCGGCTGATCGTGGGCGGCTTCGAGCGGGTCTACGAGATCTGCAAAGACTTCCGCAACGAAGGCATGGACCGCAACCACCAGCCCGAGTTCACCATGCTCGAATTCTATGAGGCCTACGCCGATTACGAGACGATGATGGAGACCGTGGAAACCCTCGTCGGCCACGCCACGACAGAGGCGCTGGGCGAGCCTCGCTTCACCTATCGTGGCGAGATCATCGAGCTGACGCCTCCCTGGCCCCGAGTCACCTTGCGCCAGGCCATCTACGACCGGTCCGGGATTGATTACGCTAAACATCCGGGCCAAGCCAGCCTGCTCGCCGCCGCCCGCGCCGCCGGCGCCGAGATCGAGACCGGGATGGTCTGGCCGCGCATTGTCGACGAGCTGCTGAAGCAGTTCGTGCGGCCCAGCCTGATCCAGCCGACCTTCCTGATCGATTACCCGGTCGCGCTCTCGCCCCTGGCGAAGCGGAAGCCGGACGACCCGACCCATGTCGAGCGGTTCCAGCCCTATATCGGCGGCGGCGAGATTGGCAACGCCTTCACCGAGCTTAACGACCCGCTCGATCAACTGGCCCGCTTCGAGGAGCAGCAACAAGACCGAGCCGCCGGCGACGAGGAGGCGATGCCGATCGATGTGGACTATGTCAATGCGCTGATGTACGGCATGCCGCCCACCGGCGGCGTCGGCATCGGCATCGACCGCCTCGTCATGCTGCTGACCAACAAACACTCGATCCGCGACGTGATATTGTTTCCGCACATGCGGCCTGAAAAGAAAGGATTAGCCACAGAGGGCACAGAGAGCGCAGG
>JACCYK010000120.1 GCA_013696525.1 Chloroflexia bacterium | reverse complement strand
CGCCGGAGGGGCAGTGGTGCGCCGAGTCGGCCCGCCGGTTGCGGGCGGCTCCGGCCGGGGGCGACCCGCCGATCCCGGCCTCGGCGGTGCCCGCGAAGCTCGATACGGTCCATCCGGGGCAGACCTCGACCCAGGAGGCGCTGGGCCGGACGCTGGTCCGCCTGGCCGAGGTGCCGGTGGTGGGGGAGCGGCTGGTGACGATGTCGCCCGATGTCGCGACCTCGACCCACCTGGCGGGCTGGATCAACAAGGCCGGCGTCTTCGCCGCCGAAGCAGAGCACGATTACGAGGCTGGCGCGGCCCGGATGCTGCGCTGGCGGCCCGGTCCCGAGGGGCGGCATATCGAGCTGGGTATCTCGGAGATGAACCTGTTCATGGCCCTGGGCCAGTTCGGCCTCTCGTATGAGCTGTCCGGCCAGCATCTGCTGCCGGTCGGCACCGTCTACGACCCGTTTGTCTGCCGCGGCCTCGATGCGTTGATCTACTCGCTCTATAGCGGGGCCAAGATGATCTTCGCCGGCACCCCGGCCGGGGGCTCGCTCAGCCCGGAAGGGGGAGCCCACCAGAGCACGGTGACGCCGTCGCTCGGGATCGAGCTGCCCGGCGTCGTCTTCTACGAGCCCTGCTTCGCCCGCGAGGTGGAGTGGATGCTCTTAGAGGGGTTGCGCCGCTGCTGTGACCGCGAGCACGGCTTGTCGACCTACCTGCGGCTCTCGACCAAGCCGATCGACCAAAAACTGATCGAGGAGCCGCTGGCCCGGTTCGGTGAAGCGGAGTTGGCGCGTCAGGTCTTGCTCGGCGGCTACCGGATCGTCGACCGGGCGCTGGCGGCGCCTGATCTGCCGGCAGCTGACACGGTCCAGATCGCGGCCGGCGGCATCATGGTGCCGGAGGCGCTGGAGGCGGCGGCAATGCTCCACGCCGAGGGGGTGGCGGCGAACGTCATCAACGTGACGAGCGCCGACCGGCTGTTCGACGCGCTGCGGACCGCTCGCCAGGATCAGCTTGCCGACGCCCACCGGCCGCTCGATATCGGCCATCTGGGCACCCTCTTCCCCCGGGACGAGCGCCGGGCCCCAATCGTCACCATCCAGGACGGCGCCTCGCACTCGCTCGCCTTCCTCGGCAGCGTGTACGGCGTGCCGGTGGTGCCGCTCGGGGTCGACCAGTTCGGCCAATCCGGCTCGCGGGCCGCGCTCTACGAGTCGTTCGGCATCGACGCCAAGCAAATCACCAACGCCGCCCTGCTCGCCCTGGAGCTGGCCGTGGAGTAGCCACCGGCGGCCACGCGATCGCGCAACCGGACCGGGATGTTGACGGCCAATCCGGCACACCTCGCCAGAGGTTCGGCCGGGCCGATCGGTGTTTGCGTGAATCCCTCCGGCCCTGGCGGGATTGCACCGCGAAAACGGGCGGCCACGGGTCGTTCGCGGTCAGGCGGCGATGCCAGAAGGGTCCGTTTGCCGGGTGGTACCATAAGCCCGCGATCGGGTGTCATCCTCTTCGTTTCGTTCGCCGTGGCGAGGGCGCTGGTGTCGCGGAAGTTTCGACGCTTCCAAACTGAACTGAGGTGGCGCATCCTCGTGGTGAGCGCGGTGGTGCCCCTCTTGCTGGCGCCGATCGAGTACCGCGGCGGGGCCGATCGCGCCCATGCGCATGCGTTCTTCCAGTTCGCGGCTGATGTCGAACGCGGATCATTGACGCACCACCACGAGGCGCCCGCGGATCGTCACCCCGGAAGCGCATTCTTCGCGCCGGAGATCACGCCTGGTCCAGCGGTGGCGCTGGAACCCGCGGGCGATCAATCCGACGTGTTAACAGCATCGCCCGCTCGCTCCCCGCGTGAGCGCGGGCAGGCGATCGGCGATATCACCGTGATTGCCTTGTTTGTGATCGTCATGTCGCGCGGCTCCCCGGTCTGGCCGGCAGTGCGCACCTTGGCGGCGGTCGCGCGGGCGCCGGCGGCGGCGCCGCCACGTCTCGCGCCAAGGTAGCGAATGGCGAACCCGTCTCGATATTATGAGAAGCCTCCGGTATCACCCGGACGGCGAGGAGATACCAGCTTTGTCTTCACGGCTTCGACGCGGCGGCGCCTTGGCGGCCGCGGTGACACTGACCTTGGTTCTGGCGGTCCCGGTGCTGGCGCACGAGCATCGCGAGATCCTCGACGGACGATATGAGATCACTATCGGGTTCCTCAACGAGCCAGCGTTCGTTGGCGAGCAGAACGGCCTCTTTCTTCAAGTCGTGGACCTCACCGCCGACGACGGTGAGGCTGCCGCCGGCGAGGACGAAGCGGCAGAAGAGGGCGATCACGGCGCCGGGGAGCCGGTGATCGGGCTCGATCAAACGCTCCAGGCCGAGGTCATCTTCGGCGACCAGACGATGGTGCTCGAGCTGTCGCCGATGGGCGGTGAGCTTGGCTCCTATCAGTCGGTGTTCTTCCCGACGGCGGTCGGTGATTACACCTTCCGCCTGATCGGCGAGCTCGACGGCAACACGATCGACGAGTCATTCACGTCGGCCCCCGATGGCTTCGATTCGGTGCAGGCCGTTGAGGCGTTGCAGTTTCCGCAGCCCTAACTACCGATCGCCTGGACCGAGGCCGGGGTAGGGCCGGTCGTCGTGATCCGCGCTATTGTGCGAGCCGGTGTTAGTGTGCCCCAGCCCGGGTGGGCTGGGGCACACGGCAACCGTCAAGGTGCGTGGTTGGTAAGCGGTGAGCTTGGGGTGGGCCATTGTCGTGTGTGCCACATGCCGGCGCCGGCCTGGGCCGCGCCGCTGGTAGAATCGCGGGAGCCGCCTGCCCGATATGGCGCGATCGATGCCGGCAGTGGGCCGTTCGTCGTCGGTCCGCGCTCGTAACTCGACACTGGAGAAGCTCTATTGCGTCGAATTTCTGGGCTACTTCTCCTCTGCTTGCTGGCCATCGTGCTGGCCGGTTGTACGGCCGGGGCGCCGCCGGCGTCCCTGTCGGCAACATCGACGAGCGGGAACCAGGCGGCGCTGTCGGCCCCAACTGAAGCGGCGACGCTTGCCCCCACCGGGGCAGCGCCGGCCGCGGCTACCGAGCATGTGATATTGGTCCCCACCGAGGCGGCGCTGTCCGCACCCACGGTCGCGGCGACATCTCCCGCGGCCCCGGCATCGCCACCGGTCAGCGCCGGCCCGGGTCCGGCCGTGGCGGCCGTGGCGGGG
>JACCYK010000100.1 GCA_013696525.1 Chloroflexia bacterium | reverse complement strand
CCCATGGACCGCGGCCGCCGCCGCGCCGAGCGAGCTGGCGAGAGCGATCGTCGCCAGGCCGGCCATGAGCGGGAAGGCGGGTAATTCCGGGCGGCCAGCGAGGTGCGCAATCCGGGCCTCCGTGGCGCTGAGACCGGCCATCCCCGCGGACAGTCCTGTCGCGGTCAGCAGGGTCGCCGCTAAGGCACGGGCCAGCACCTCGCGGGGAACCAGGGTGAGGGCGGCGCGGTCCGCGGCCAGTTCGATCCGGGCCTCCGCCCAGCGCCGCAGGAATGGCGCGAGCGGGACCAGGAAGGCCCCGGCCGTGAGCGCGGAGAGCGCGAGATAGCGCAGCGGGTCACGTCGCTGGAGATGATGACGTTCGTGGAGGAGGACCGCGGTCAGCTCCTCGGCGCCCAGCCGGTTCGCCAGGGCGGCGGTAATCGCGATTCGCGGTCGGAGGAAGCCATAGCAAAATGCCGCCGGCGCCGGCAGCGCGAGATAGGTCAGCCGATCCGCGATCCCGAGGCGGCGGGCGGACTCCATGAGTGGGGCCGGCCCTGGACAGCTAGCGTTCTCGAGCTGGCGGATGAACCGGAGCGTGCCGATAAGGTGGATCACTCCTTTGCCCAACCCGACCCCGGCAACGGTGGCAACCAAGACAAGCAGCAGCCTAAGTGACCGTGGTGGCACGAGCTGGCCGACCGCGGCCAGAATCGGAAATGGTTCGCGGACCGCGTGGTAGAATCGCGCGACCAACTCAAGCGGACGTGGAAACGCCACCAGCAACGCGATTCCGAGCCAAGCGAGGAACGCCGGCGCCAGATCACGAAATCGAGCCCAGATCGGCGCCCGGAACCCCGTGTGCATGGCTAGACACCTTTCCGCTCGCGCACCAGCCGCTCCAACTCGTCAAGGTACGCCGGATCCAGGCGTTCGGCGGCGTCCACGAACTGGGCCAGGGCATGATGGCCAAAGTCGCCGACCAATTCGGTGGCGACGCTGCTCGACAGACGTCGCACGAGCTCGTTCCGGGACTCGGTCGCTCGATACGAAAATGCCCGATCGGGGGTGGGCGCGCGCGCCAGGAGGCCCTTCTCGACCATGCGATTGGCGACGGTGAGGACGGTCTTGTAGTGGGGCGGAGCCTCGAGGATCTCGCAAAGCTCGCGAATGGTTGGGCTGCCAAGCGTCCAGACGCCCTCCATAATCCGCGCCTCGAGGGTGCCTAAGACACGCGCCAGGCCGCTCTGATCAAGTTTGAACCGGTGGAAATCCATCGTTGGACGCTGTCCCTTCGCTTCGTCGCGACCGGATGGACGAGTCACTGCCCGCCTATCTTACGCTATGTAGGATCAGCGGTCATCAGCCCGCGTCACCGATCGCCACGAGCTGCATCATGCCCAGCTCCTCATGGTTCATCATGTGGCAGTGCAGCACGGTCTTGCCAGAGAAGTCGAGGAAGCGCGAGCGAAAGGTGAGGCTGCCGTCGCGGGGCACGATCACGGTGTCTCGCCAGACCGGCTCGGCCAAGGGCTCGTCGTTGATCTTCGTCACCTGGAACGGGTTGGTGTGGATGTGGAAAACATGCTCGTCATGGTGGTCGTTGATGACCGTCCACTCCTCGACCGCGCCCAGGCTAATCCGCTGGTCGACGCGGTTCGGGTCGAAGCGGCGGCCGTCGATGAGGAAGGCGAACTCCTGGTAGGTGGCGGTGGCGGGCACCTCGGGCTCGAGGGCGGTGAAGGTGAGCTGGCGCGATCCGGTCAGCTCGTCATCGCCAATCGGTGCCAGCGGCCCCGCCGGCAACCTGGCCGGCAGGCTCATCGGCAGCGGTTCCCCCGCGACCTCGACGCGGGCGAGTGGCCCGGTCGGTGACGGATAGCCCTGATCATTCGGCAGCGCCTGGAGCAGGTAGGTCCCCGGCGTTCCGGCCCGCACCAAGACGTCGGCTCGCTGCCCCGGCGCCATCACCAGGCTCTCCAGCCGGTCGATCCTGGAGTGCTGGATGCCGTCGTAGGCGATGACGTGCAGATCGTGGCCATCGAGACCAAGCCGCAGGTTGTCCTCGTGCGCCGCCTGGACGATCCGCCAGCGCTGGACCTCCCCCGGCCGCAGGCGGATGATCGGCTCGCGCTGCCCGTTGACGGAGAGGAAGCGCGGCACGGCTTCCGGCCAGACGGTGTCGTAGGTTTCGATGGTGCCCAAATAGTCGAAGAGAACCTCATTGAGGACGAGGACCCGCTCCCTGGCGGCGGCGATTTCTGGGACGTCGTCGAAGTCCCCCGCGACGATCAGCGCGCCCGCCATGCCGCTGGCGATCTGAACATCGGCGCTCCCGTGGTTATGGGGGTGATACCAGTAGGTGCCCCGCGGGTGGTCCGCCGGAATGGCGATCTCGATCTCATAGGTCTGCCCGGGCGCCATCGGCCGCAGCACGTTGTCGGCGATGCCGCTCGGGCTGACGTGCAAGCCATGGAAATGGACGTTGGTCGTGTTGAAATGGTGCGGGTGGTTGATGTCGCGCGGCATCGGATCGCGGTTTGGCGGCAGCCCGTTGACCAGCGTGAGGCGCAGGACGTCACCCGGCCGCGCGCGCAGCGTCGGACCGGGCGTGCCGCCCTCGTAGGTCCGCAGG
>JACCYK010000352.1 GCA_013696525.1 Chloroflexia bacterium | reverse complement strand
GGGCCGCCCTGCTCCCAGGGGCCCAGGTACATCAGGTGCAGGCGCAGGGCGTCGACACCGAATTCGGCCACCAGGGGCTCGGCCGAGACCTGGGTGCCGCGGCTTTTGCTCATCTTGACGCCCTCTTCGGAGAGGATGATCCCCTGGTTGCGCAGGCGCGTGTAGGGCTCACCATGCTCGATTAGGCCGAGGTCGCGCAGGACTTTGGTGATGAAGCGGGCGTAGAGCAGGTGGAGGATGGCGTGCTCGATGCCGCCGCAGTAAAGATCGACCGGGGTCCATTTCGCCGCCGCCTCGCGGTTGAAGGGGGCGGTGTCGTCGTGAGGACTGGTGTAGCGGAACCAGTACCAGGATGAATCGACGAAGGTGTCCATGGTGTCGGTCTCGCGCCGGGCGGCGCCGCCGCAGGTCGGGCAGGCGACGTGGAGGAACCCCTGGTGGCTGACCAGCGGGCTCTGGCCGGTCGGTTGGAACTCGGCGTCCAGCGGCAGGAGGACCGGCAGGTCCGCTTCCGGCACCGGGACCATGCCGCAGGTAGCGCAGTAGACGATCGGGAACGGGGTGCCCCAGTAGCGCTGGCGGGAGATCAGCCAGTCGCGGAGGCGGTAGTTCGTCTCGGCCCGGCCGCGGCCCGAGGCTTCCAGCCAGGCGATGACTTCTGGCAGCTCGTCCGGCATCAGCTTGCCATCCATCGGGCCGGAATTCACCAGGCGGCCGGGGCCGGCGTAGGCCTCGGTCATGGTGGCGGGGTCGAGCGGGGGCTGGCCGTCCGGCTGGACGACGACGCGGATCGGCAAGTCGAACTGGCGGGCGAACTCGAAGTCGCGCTGGTCGCCAGCGGGGACCGCCATGATGGCGCCGGTGCCGTAGCCCATTAAGACGTAATCGGCGATCCAGACCGGGATCCGCTCGTCGGTGACCGGGTTGATCGCGTGGCCGCCGGTGAAGACGCCGGTGCGGGCGTGGTCGTCGCTGGTCGATTGCCGCTCGACGTCGGTCTGACGGCGGGCTTGCTCGATGTAGGCGTCCACCTCGGCCCGGCGGCCGTCGGTGGTGAGCGTGGGTACCAGCGGGTGCTCCGGGGCCAGGACCATGAAGGTGGCGCCCCAGACGGTATCGGGCCGGGTGGTGAAGACCTCCAGGCTGTCGCCGGTCTCCAGGGTGAAGACGAGGCGGGCGCCCTCGGAGCGGCCGATCCAGTTGCGCTGCATGGTCTTGACCCGCTCGGGCCAGTCCAGACCGTCGATCTCGGCCAGCAGCTCGTCGGTGTAGTCGGTGATCTTGAAGTACCACTGCTCCAGGTCGCGGCGGTAGACCGCGCCGCCGCAGCGATCGCAGATGTTGCCCTCGTGGACCTGCTCGTTGGCGAGCACGGTCTGGTCGTTCGGGCACCACCAGACCAGGCCGTTGGCGCGGTAGGCGAGGCCCCGTTCCAGCATTTGGAGGAAGAGCCACTGGTTCCAGCGGTAGAACTCGGGGGTGCAGGTGATGATCTCGCGTGACCAGTCGATCATCACCCCCATCTGGCGGTAGGTTTGCTCCATCTTGGCGATGTTGTCGAAGGTCCAGGGGGCGGGGTGGATGTTGTTGCGGATGGCGGCGTTCTCGGCGGGGAGACCGAAGGCGTCGAAGCCCATCGGGTAGAGGACGTTGTAGCCGGCCATCCGCTGGCGGCGGGCGAAGACATCGGGGATGACGAAGGCGTACCAATGGCCGACGTGGAGCAGGCCGGAGGGGTAGGGGTACATGGTCAGCGAGAACCACTTCGGCCGGGGGTCGTCGTCGTCGACCCGGTTGATGTCGTCATCCTCCCACCGCTGGCGCCATTTGGCCTCGATCGCGGCGGCATCATAGCGCTCGGTTTGGGCGTGGGGTGTGGCGACGTCGGTCATGGTGATTCTCTCCGGTGATTGGGCAACGAAAAAGCCTTCCATCCCTGACAGGGACGAAAGGCTTGGCTTCCGCGGTACCACCCCGCTTGATTGACCCGGCGGCGCGATGGTGGAGCTGCGGGGACTCGAACCCCGTACCTCAACACTGCCAGTGTTGCGCTCTCCCGGATGAGCTACAGCCCCAGATGTCGCGCGCGGTTTCAACCCGCTCGATGACCCGATAACGGAGGTAACCCGGCGCGGGCTGGCGACCTGGTCGCGTCACCGGCGCGGCTCCCGGGCGAGTTCGGCCCCGTGGTGTCGCCTTGCACCAGCCGGCGACTCGCTGTGGGGGCGGGCCTACTACTCCCGATCATCGCCCGTGCGATGTTTTCATTCGCGATCCCGGACAACGGCTCAGAAGCCTCGGTCGGGACGGCAACAGGAGTCTAGCAAGCGAATGGACGGGGTGTCAAATCAGGTGATGCCCTCCTCCGTCGAATCCGCTTCGGGGAAGGATGTACTCGATCCCATCAAGCCCAACGATGGACGTGGGATCAAGTTTTCCGGAGCCGCCAATTGTGCCATCCGGACGCGGGTAGCAGTGGACCATGAACGCGTACCGTTGGTTTTCGTCGTAGAATTGCAGCATGATCGATTGCGTGCCCGGCGGTTCTTCGGCAAGCGGGCATCGCTTACAGCGACCCGGGCAACAGGTGTAGTTCAAGCGAAGGGCGCGACCGATGCAGTCTTCTTGGTCAAACATGGCTCTCAATGCGCCTGTCGGGATCTCGGTCCGGATCGGACGCGATCCGGTGGCAGCCCATGCGCGCGATCTCCGCTCGCATCTCGGCATGCTCCTTGAGAGATCCATGGGGGTTCGCGGCTTTATGCAATGGTTCGCCAAGGCGAAGTGGGACATTGACCTGGAGGGGGACGATGACACGTTCGACCTCATGAGCTTAGTGGAGCTTCGGCTGGCCGAGCTGACGAGCGGCTACATCAGCGAAGATGCGCTGATTGAGGTCTTACGGAGTGATTTTGCCGACGAAGGAAATGAGCTCGCTGATCCGGCGTGGCGAATGGACGCTCCAGTTGGGCACACGGTTACCATGAACTTTGGCTGCCGCACACCGGAGGTCAAGACGCTGGCCCCGCGTGATCTGCTTCCTGCGCCAGCCGGTACTGAACTCGTATGGGAATTCGCGTAAGCGCCCGGTCCCCAAAGACGACGTCAATCCAATAGGTTCCCGACTCCCTGAGCACCATCGTCAAGTTCACCGTCACGCGGGTGGGATGCCCACTGTCGCTGAATTGGAGGGGGATTGTCTCGCCACGTTCAATCGTCCCGGTTGGGCTGTTGAATTGAAGGGTGAACAACCCGCCGTCATGCTCGGAGGTGCCGGATAGGACAACGACCACGGTCGCGGTGGTGGTGATTGGCGGTGGATTCTGAATTAGCTCAGGGCTGTTCGTCGTCAGCGTGAGCCGGTCCAGCATGCGGATCATGCTCAGCATGTGGTCCGAATCGATCAGTTGCCGCTCACGGAGGGCCGCCACCAAGACCCAGGGGCCGGGAGGATACTCAAGCGGAGGGGGCTGCTGTTGGTCTGATTCGGCCATTGCGCTGGCTCCCATTGTTGCCTGACCGCGGGAAGCTGAACAGCCCAGGCACGGTGCGTGGCGGCGCGGTCTGGGGGTGCTCGTTCGGCCTCAGCGAGGCTCGGCGTCCTCGCCAAACCGCTCGATCGGTGCCTCGATACACGCACGGTCCCGCCCGAAGACCCTGCTCCAGGCGCCATGCTCATCCCGCACGAGTCGCACTTCATCGTTGATTTCCGTGCCATCGGCCAGACGTTGGCGGAAGCCGATCGCCGCGGTGTCCGGATTGGTCTGGCCGGTGACCCCCCAGTCCAGGGATATAGCGCGGTTTGATGGCCCGAGCCGGCTCGGTTGCGAGCGGCGAGACGTTCTCCGCGTACCAACCGAGCATCGCTCCGCGCGGGACGATACGCTGGGCGTCCGGATGCATCCGATCATAGAGAACGTCAAACTCCCCGTCGACCTCCAGGCGTGAAAGCTGGCCGGCAACCGCGAGCGCGTCGCCACACGTCGCGCGAGCCGGTCAAAGGTGGCCGTTGTCCATAGGCGATCGCTCCCGGCTGAGACAGCGATGCGTCCGCGGCGCTCGATCGAGCGCTGCCGCTTCCGCCTCGACCCGCCACAAACCGCGCGAGTCCGCGCGGAGCCGGCCGGGCTTCGCTGGTCGCCACCACGCGGGCCGAGGCCACGCAAGAGGCATCGACGATGCTCGCGCGAGGCTATCATACCAAGTGCCTGGACCACGCGGACCTTTCAATTCGATACCACGGCGCCCCGCGCCGGCGCCGGGATCACCGCAACTGGTATTGTCGCGGGAACCCGGCTGCCGGAAATGAGCCGCGGGCGCCATCAGGTCCGACTCGCCTATTCGGCCTCGAGCACGGAGAGGATATTGCCGGCGGGGTCCTTGAACCAGGCGATGGCCGGCCCCTCGCCGCGGGCGATGCCCTGCTCGTCGGTCTCCATCCCGTCGTACCGCTCGAAGCTGACACCACGCCGGCCGAGCTCGGCCACGGCCTGCTCGATGTCCGCAACCGGGAAGTTGAGGATGGTATACGTGGCTGGGGTGTGGTCGGGCTTGGGATAGACCAGGATGCTGGTGCCTGCCGCGATCTGGATCTGCAACATGCCGTGCTCCTCGGAGACGTGCAGGCCGAGCGTCTCGCCGTAGAATTGCTTGGCCGTTGGGATGTCATTGACCGCGAAGCCACTGAACGGCTGACCATGCTGGAACATCGCTGCTTCCTTTCTGGTTCGAGATGTGAAATATGACTCGCTGAGCTGGATGATCTGAACGTAGTTGCCGTCCGGATCGATCAGAGTGCCAAACAGACCATCGTCGCGTTGCTCGACCGCCACCAGCCAGGATACACCCAGGTAGTTGAGCCGGGTGACGGCAGCGCGAGCGTCGTCGACATGAAAGTTGATGATGACCCGGCCGGGCTCGGGGTTCACCGGGGCCACGTCATCGTGGCCGTCGATGAGGACCGCGACGCCGCCGAACTCAAGGAAGCCGTCTTGATTCGGCTCGACGTCGAAGGCGGCACGATACCAGTCACGAAGCCGGTCGGGGTTCACGCTGCCAAGGAGGCTGCCGATGCTGGGAGTGTTCATGATGTTCTCCTGACGTTGGGCCTGCGTCCGGATCAGACGAGGGGCTGGTGCCGAGCCGGCGCCAGCCACGAGCAATCGGATCGATTAGTGGCCGGTGGCGGCGCCACGGGGAAATGCCCCGGCGCGGCGGGGAGACGACGAATCGGTCAGGTCAAGCCACGCTGGGCGACGAAGGGGAGCGACCATGGCGGAAATGGCGAGTGGCGACGATGTGCTCCTGCTCTTCACCCCGTTCCAGCGCGAATTGCTCGCCCATTGCTACCGGATGCTCGGCTCGATCCACGATGCCGAAGACATGGTGCAAGTGACCTTTCTGCGCGCCTGGCGCTCGTATGACCGGTTCGAGGGTCGGTCTTCGTTGCGGACGTGGCTCTACCGGATCGCGACCAACGTCTGCTTGAGCGCGATCGAGGAGGGCGGCCGACGGCCGATGCCGTCCGCCCTCGGCGGTCCGAATGGCGAGCCGGAACGGCCGGTGGTGCCGGCGCCGGAAATGACGTGGCTGGAGCCCATTCCCGATGCCTTATTTGTCGATGGCGCCGCCGACCCCGCTGCAATCGTCGTTTCCCGCGAAAGCATGCGGCTGGCCTTCATCGCCGCCTTGCAGCATCTTCCCGCCAAGCAACGTGCCGTCTTGATCCTCCGTGACGTGCTGAGCTGGCGGGCGAACGAGGTCGCCGAGCTGCTCGACACCACGACCGCCGCCATCAACAGCGCCCTGCAGCGGGCCCGCGCCCAGCTCGAACAGGTGGCGCCGAGTGCGGACAAGGTCGAGGAGCCGGCCGACCCGGACCGGCGGGCTCTGCTGGACCGGTACGTGGCCGCCTTCGAACGGGCCGACGTCCCGGCGATCACCCAACTGTTGCGGGATGACGTGGTCTGGGAGATGCCGCCGTTCACGGCCTGGTTCGTCGGCGCCGATGCCGTCGGCCGCCTCATTGCCGCCCAGTGTCCGGCCGGCCCCGACGACAGCCGGATGATCGCCACCAATGCCAACGGCCAACCCGCGTTCGCGTTGTATATTCGCCGCGCCGACGGCATTCGCCACGCCCACTCCCTGCAAGTGCTGACCCTTTCCCCGGCGGGGGTGGCGCACGTCGGCGCCTTCTTCGATCGCAGCCTGTTCGCTACCTTCGGCCTGCCGCTGGTCCATCCCTCGGCGGTGGGCGTGGCGGCGGCCAGGTGACGATGCCGGGCGCTGGTACTCGGACCGTGCCAACCGCGGTACTGCTATGCTCCGGGAGCGTCCGGGAAGGGCCGGTGGCAGGGCAATGGGGTGATCGCGCGGTGAGTGGCGGGGAATGGGCCGATGGGATGGCGGAGACGGATCGTGCCAGTGACGAGCGGCGACGGCGGCTTGAGCTTCTCGGCGCCAGAGCTGAGCGGTTGCGGGCGGTGGCGGTGGCGGCGGACCGGGCGAGCCATCAGATTGACGAGACCGTGCTGACGTTGGAGCCGCGGGTTGCCCCCAGGCAAGAGGCGGCGACGGCGCTGACGATCCTGGTCAACCTGTCGGGAGCGGTGCAGCGGGAGCTTGTCTCCGGCCTCAATCAGCTTGAGTCCGGCGAGCTTGAGCCGCCGTCAGCGGCGGACGAGTAATCCACCGTCGTGTCCGGGACCGGCCGCGCGGGGTGCGGATATGGTCGCCGAGGTTGCACATGGGAGTTGGAACAGCTCGCGCCGCCAGGGCGTGCGCGGGAGGAGCTTGTTCACTGGTTGGTGGGAGAGGTGTATCGTCCATGAGCACGTTGTCCGCTAGTGAGATTACGCAACAGATCATTCGCCGGTTTGAGCGGACGGCGGCGGTGCGGGACCAGGCGATCGGGGAGGGGCGCCAGTTGGTGCGACTGGCGGCGAATAGTATTCGGGCCACGCACCGAGGGGACGATGCCGACGCCGCCGCCTTGCTGGCGGAGGCGGAACGGCGGCTGGCGGCGCTCGCCGCCGGGTTGCGAGAGTTTCCGAGCGTGTACTGGGCGGGGTACGTGCAGGATGCGGCCAAGGAGGTCGCCGAGGCGGCGATCACGCGGGCGATCGTGACCGGGCGGGCGCTGCCGACGCCGGAATCGCTGGCGGTCGAGGATGCGGCCTATCTGAACGCGCTGGCCGAGGCGGCGAGCGAACTGCGGCGCCAGGCGCTGGACCAGTTGCGCCAGGGGGATACCGAGCGGGCGGAGCGGTTGCTGGCGGCGATGGACGATGTCTACAGCGCCCTGGTCACGGTTGACTTTCCGGATGCGATCACGAGCGGGCTGCGGCGGACCACCGATGCCCTGCGGGCGGTGTTGGAGCGGACGCGAGGCGACGTGACGATGGCGGTGACGCAGGGGCGGGTCGAGCGTGCCCTGCGGCAAGCGGCGGCCGCCGGATATGGTGCGCAAGGCGGCTGATTCCATGTTCGGGTGAAGCGCCTACGTGATTCACCTCCGGAATCGGCCCCGAAAGCGGTTTGCCGAAGAGTTGCCCGGCGCGATCGCCGTCTCAGCGGCGCGGGGTGCCCTTGGGCCACTGGAAGTCCGCGCTGAGCACCGGCAAGTCCTATGAGGACTGAGGACGAGGCGTCCACCGAGCCGCCAACCCTTCCGCGAATCGCTGTAGCCCCAATCCCGCGAGAAAAGGTAGGATCGCCATCCCCGGTTCCCGTGTGATTCGCTCTCCGGATGATTGGGGCGAGCGGCGGTAGTGAGCCAAATCACTTCCAGCGAGGGGAATGGTTCAGGAGCTGACGAGGGCGATGGCCCAGCCGAGGCCCAAGCTGACGGCGGCGGCGGCAAGGCAGGGGAAGCAGGTCATGACGCCGGAGCGCGGGGCGCGGGCCCAGATGAGGGCGTTGAGGCCGACCAGGGCGCCGGCGACGATCGCGGCGATCCACACGGGGGCCGGGTGGCCGGTGAGCCAGGGGGCCAGGGCGGCAGCGAGGAGCGCGGCCAGGATCATGGCGGCCCAGCAGAGGCGCCGGGCGCGGCTGGCCCCGAGGGCGACGGCGAGGGTCCGCACGTTTGTCCGCCGGTCGGCATCGATGTCGGGGAGGGATTGGGCGAGCTGGACGGCGATCACGGCCGCCGCGCCGATGGGGTAGATGGCGAACAGGCCGGGGGGCACCTGGCTGAGCGCGGTCCAGACCCAGATGGGGAGGAGCGGCAGGGCGACGAGATAGGGCAGCCAGGACCAGATGGTGCGTTTGAACCAGAGGCTGTAGGCGATGCCGGCAGCGGTGCCGAGGGCGCCGAGCAGGAACACGTCGCGGCTGAAGCGGAGGCTCAGGATGGTCATCAGGGCGAGGCCGCCGATGGCGACCAGCCAGGCGCCCCGGCGGGAGACGAGGCCGGCCGGGATCGGCTTGTCCGGTTTGGCAACGGCGTCGAGGTCGGCGTCGACCAACTCGTTGATGGCGCCGATCGCGAGCTGGCCGCCGAACATGGCGCCGAGCAACCAGGTGAAGGGCCCGAGTCCCGGCCAACCGCCGGCGGCGATCAGGGCGAAGGCGGCGGTGGCGGCCAGGACGACGATGATGGGCACGGCGTGGGGCAGCACGAGATAAGCGCGCGCGACCTGGCGAGGC
>JACCYK010000084.1 GCA_013696525.1 Chloroflexia bacterium | reverse complement strand
CCCCGCCCGCCGCGCCACCACCCAGACGCGCTACACTGGGCCACGACAAGCACACGGCAGCGGCGGTAGTCAGCCACGGCGATGGGAGCATCGGCATGACCTCGGCACCTCACGTCGACCAGCTTGCCAGGCGACTCGCGCCCGCGCCCCGTTCCCGGCGCGCCACGCTCGGCGCGTTGGTCGGCGGCCTGCTGGCCGCCTCCGGACGCGGTCGCGCTCGGCCGGCGCTCGCCGCCCCGGCTTCCCAAGCCACGCCGGCCAGCGCCGGCCCGGCCCTCGACCCCGAGACCATCAGCAACATCGCCCAAGCGCTCTGGCTGCCGGCCGCGACCGTCGACCAGTTCCCCGCCGAGGTCCAACAGCGGATCATGGCGCCGGCGAACAGCAACGCCGCCTTTGGCGAGCGGATGCGCTACTACCTGCAGAACCTGATCGATTACCCCGACTCCTTCACCCCCGACTATACCGAACGCTACCAAACCCTGATCGCCCACGCCGCCACTCTTTCCGCCCATCAGTCGTATGTCTACAACAACTTTCTCGGCGCCGATAAGACGCGCGACTACGACCCGATCCCGCCGCGGGCCGAGTTGCGGTTCCCGCAAGCGAACGGGATGAGCCTCGGCACCCAAACCGGGTGGTATTTCGCGGTCGGCAGCGCCCGCGACCGCGCCGGCATCGAGTACGGGATCGAGCTGATGTTCTTCCGCTCCGCCATCCTGCCGCCGCCGATCGCCCGCCACCACGGGCTCAGCGACACCGAGAACCAGGTGCTCGAGCTCCAGCTCGCGATCTCGGTCGCGGGCGAGCGTCACTATCAGGCGGCCCCCGTCATCATCGCCGGCACGACCGGCCTGCTCAGCTTCGCCACCGGCGCCATCGGCGCCACCCTGGGCCGCAACGCCTTCCGCCAGCTCGATCCGGCGACGCCCTTCCCGCTTCAGATCGAGGCCCGCGGCTGGGACCAGACGGGCTCCACCCCGGTGGAGCTGGGGCTCGATCTGACCTTCACGACCGGCCGCGACTACCTGCTCCAGGGGGTCGATGGCTGCACTCCCTGTTGCGCCGGCGTCGGCACCCTGTACTACTCGATCCCCAACCTGGAGCTCGACCCCAACCAGAGCACGATCACCCTCGACGGGGCGGAGATCGCGCTCAGCTCCGGCTCCTTCTGGTTCGATCATCAGTGGGGCAACGGCTTGGGCGGCGGCAACGCCCGCTCCGAGGCGCTACGGGCCGCCGCCATCCTGGCCCCCGCCTCCCTCGGCGGCTGGGACTGGTTCATGGCCCAGTTCACCGGCAACCGTCAGCTGACCCTCGCCGCCATCCACGCCGGCGACAACGAGCGGTTCTATTTCCAGACCGGCCCCACCGCGCCCGGCACCATGGTCGTCCCGGCAACCGGCAAGCTGATGGACGAGACCGGCGCCGTCCACGAGCTGACCGGCACCCTGACCGTCGATCAGTGGGTCAAAAGCGAGACGACACCCGACCCCGCGCTCTACTGGCCGACCTATGCCTGGTATCCGGACCACTGGCGGTTCGACCTCACCGCCGGCGCCCCGGCCGCCCTCGCCAGCTTCACGATGACGCCGATCGTGGCCGGCGGCCAGGCGGCCTTCTTCGCCAACGGGGCGCAGTATTCGGAGGGAGCGGTGATCCTCCACGACGCCGCCGGCACCGAGGTGGGCCGCGGCTTCGCCGAATCGGTCAACTACGCCGACACCTTCCTCAACAAGCTGGCCCTGGCCGGCCTGCCGGTGACGGTGGACATGGCCGCCGCCCTGGCCCCGGTGACCCCCTCCCTCGTCCTGGAAGCCGAAAGCGCCCTCAACGCCGCCACCCACCGCGACGAGATCGCGGACGAGCTCGGCCTGTGCGTCGGCCTGTTCCCGGCGTCGTCATAGCGACGGTATGTCGAGTTCAGCCACGAGGGCAAAGAGCAAGGCGAGGGCTTCATCAAAGTCAATGAACAATGCGCGGGTCGTTATTTCCAACTCGTCGTAGCCAATTCGGGCACGCCGTCGTACTTCGTCCTGGTGAAACGCTGAGCGCGTGACGACAACGTCACGGGCCTTTGCCTTTTCGAGAAGGAAGCGGGAGACAAGCCGCCGGTCGAAGCCCGGTTGCTGAGACATGATGACGGCAATATCGAGCAAATCCTGCCGCCGCTGCCGGTTCCGAATCGGTTGTTGCAGCAACGCCCGTAGCTTGTCGGCGACGATATCTTCGATCGTCGCGACTCGCAATCGAAGCTCGGGGTCAATCTGCTTCTTTGGCGCGTCGCAAATCGGCTCATTCAGGCTGATGTCGAGCCGGATCACCCGCGGGCTCGGTTCGCCTCGCGTCATGCGTTGCCGGAGCCGTGGCTCGTCAAGCAACGCGTAGCCAACTCCCACCTGAAAGGTGACGAAATCCCGCTCCGTACCGCGCGGATTCGGCTTGACGCCATGGACGGCGAGGAGAATCCCCAACCGGTTGGTGGCGATCGTCGCGCCACGTTGGAGCAGGGTCTTGATCGTGTCCGCATCGGGAGTCGAAAGCTCGTGAGAGGCATCGACCGAGAAATCCAGATCGACGGTGCTCCGATTCGGCTGCCACACGAAGTCGAGCGCATTCCCACCCTTGAACACCAAACCTTCACGCGGCGGGCGCACGTTTGAAACACCGAGCAATTCCGCATATTGCGCAAATCGAACCCGCGCCTCAGTGACCGAAACGCTCGCCGACGCGGCCCGCTGACCGATCAGGTCGAACGATGTCGGATCCGCGGCCGTCATGGGGCGCTGTCGCGCGGCATGGCAACCGGCCCATTGAGCGAGAGGTTCCATGGCTCGCTGAATCGAGGCGCGTAGGGCGCGGCGCCGACAAGCCGGCTCGAGCCGCCTCGGTTCGCCCGGTGGCGCCACTCATCAATTCCCGGATGCACCAGCCCCAACTCATCCAGGACGAAGCCGGCCCGTTGCCGAAGGATTCCGATATCGAACCGATCGACGTATGAGACCAAGCGATCAAGGTCGATCATGTCACGGGCCGATGCCCAGGCCCGAAGCACGTTCTCGATGCCGCCGGAGAGTTCGGGCGCTTGCAGCCCGTCAAGTAGGGTTCGCTCAGGAGTCGTAACACGGATGGGGTAGCCGCGTGGCTGATACGCGGCGAACCCGAAGAACCATTCGGGCTTGATGCTCATCCAATGGACAAGACGCCCAAGCACCAGTGCCGGTTTTCGGCCCGCGGCCGGGAGGATACCCTCCCAATCCCTGGGTTCTGTGCCGAGCGGCAGCAGATCACCTCGTCCATCTCGAGAAACCGTCACGATGATGCGCTTGGGGAGATCGTCGGAGAGGCCATGAAAGGTAAGCGCCGAGAGATGGCTCAGCACCGCGTAGGGATTGGCCTCGAACAAGACCTCGTCCTCGTCCAATGGCCCACTATGCCGAGCGTAGGGCACCGTCACCTCGCAGAGAAACGGCAATCGCTCCAGGGGGCTGATTTCGTGTCGCCGCCGCATCTGCCGGAGCAAAGGTGTCAGATCGGCCGGTTCCCGCGGAAGCTGGGTCCAGCGCCGCTCGTGAGGAGCGAGATCAAACGTGGCGCGACGAAGCAGGATCAGGGCCCGCCAATCGGCGACCACCCGGCGATGCTGAGATGCCAGTTGTTCAAGCAGCGCGTCCGACCCAGTCGTCTTCACTCGTAGTATTAGCCTAAGATGTACACTGCGTCCTGAGGACGCAGTGTAC
>JACCYK010000351.1 GCA_013696525.1 Chloroflexia bacterium | reverse complement strand
CTCCCTCCACCTCGGAGGCCGCGCGGTCCCATCCATGTCGCGCGGCCTTCACCCTCCTTGGCCCGGCGTTCGGACCAAATCCTCGAAGCTTGTTTGTTGTTGCTCGGTGCCGGATTGGCCATACAGGGCCGGGCGGGATAGCAGGTCGTCGTCCATATCGTCGTCGGTGAGCGGAAACGAGAGAGTTGCCGTCGTCGCCGTGGCCGATGATCGGATGACAAAGCTGCCGCGAAGGTCCGAGGCGGCAAGCCGGTGGATGATCCGCATCCCGAGGCCGGGGCTTTGTTCGGAGTCGAATTCGGCCGGCAGCCGCTCCCCATCATTCTCGACCCGAATGCTGACCGACCCATCCTCAATCGTCGAGGAGATAGTCACCGTGCCCTTGCTCCGGTGTTCAAAGCCGTGGCTGACCGCATTGGAGATCAGCTCATTGATAAGCAAGGCAAGGACCGTTGCTTGTTTTGACGGCACCGTGATATCGGACGGCGCGATCTGAAAATCAACCGTCAGTCCCGGCGGAATGAGCGTCCGCATCGCCTCATTGGCAACGTGGCGGGCGATCACGTCGATGGTGGTACCGGCGAGGCGGCGCTCGTCGCTGAGCAGGTCATGGACCGAGGCGATGGCCTGGACCCGGCTGATCGCCTCGCGGAGGTGGACGGCCCAGGGCGCTTCCTCGGCTTGACGGAGCTGGACCGACAACAGGGCGGCCACGGTTTGCAGGTTGTTGCGGACCCGATGGTGCATCTCTTGCAGCAGCGCCGACGCCGTCTCCAATCCGTACCGTGCTTCCTGGTACAGGCGGGCATTCTCAATCGCCAGCGTCGCCGAGTCGGAGAAGGCTTGGAGCAGGCCGAGCTCGTCCTCGGTCAGCTCAACGTTGTGTGGCAGGCGCAAGCAGAGCGCGCCCAAGGTTTCCCGCGCCGACCGCAAGGGGAGACAAAACAGGCGGCTGGCGCCGGAGACATCGTCGACCTCGACCGAACGTGGGGTGCCGGTGTGCAGGACTTGGCGGATGACCTCGTCCCGGCTGAGCTCTTCCACCAGTTGGCGGGAATCACCAACCCGGAAGGCGATGGTCGGCGCTTGCTGCCGTCGATTCCCCCGGTGCGGGAAGCGAAAAATCGCCGCCGACTCGGCGCTGAACAGCTCCATCGCCTTCTCGGCGATCAAGCGCAAGACGTCGCCTAAATCCAACGTCGACGCCAGTGAATGCGAGACGCGCTGCAAGGTGCCGAGCTCCGCGATCTTACGGCGCAGGCGGGCGTCGGTCCGGCTATAGAGACGGGCGTTCTCGATACTAATCGCCAGCTCATTGGCGACGGTTTGGAGGAAGGCGATCTCTTCCTCGGCAAACGCGCGGCGGTCGATCGTATGAATGTTGAGCACCCCGACCAACCGGCCGCCGTTGGCGCCGTCCCGGATCAGCATCGGTACCGCGAGTTGCGATGCGTAGAGATCTTCCCCGGTTGACGGCAATGCCAGATAGGCGGGATGCGATCGGGCGTCCGTCACCGCCATCACCGACCGCTCCGCCGCCGCCACACCCGTGATGCCGATCCCCGGCCGAAAAATGACGGCGCCGATCGCGGCCGGGTTCAAGCCGACCGCCGCCAGGAGCGCCAACGAATCGGTCGCTTCGTCGTAGAGCGCCACCGAGCAGGCATCGGCGCCGGTCGTCTCGGCGACGACCCGGACCGTGGTCTCCAACCGCGTGGTCAGCTCGAGGTTCGCCGTCGCCGCTTGATTGATGTTGTGGAGGGCCTCCAACCACGGTAGGGGCGTTGCGCCGGCGGCATGCTCGCTGCTCGCTTCCGCCATCGCGCCGTGGTACGCCCGCGATGTCGCCGCCAAGGCGATGCCCGCCGCCAGCATGATGGAGCCGTCGGTGATGCTGGCGCCCCGCGTCTCGAAAAAATGTTGCAGCGTCTCCGTGGCGGCAGCCATCGTGTCCTCGAGCGGCAGCATGCCGCGGCCGGCGGCCAAACCGAAGCTCGTGTAGGCCGCCCGCATCGTCTGGGT
>JACCYK010000080.1 GCA_013696525.1 Chloroflexia bacterium | reverse complement strand
GCCCGCCCGTCGTGGTAGCCGCTCTCCATGCCATCGAGCAGCGGTTCCAAACTCCTGAACCACCGCATGTACGGATTGCACCGAAAGTAGTCGTTCAGGGCGGCGAGGTACTCCGAGTAGAAACTGCCGTCAAGGATGCCGGGATAGACGTGCTGGGCGCCGCGGAACCGCCTGAATGGTTCATCGACAGGGAATTCCGCGCACGACGGGTTGAGGCCGACGGTGATCACCTTCAGCGGCGACCGGAAGTACCGCTCGCAGTCCCCGAAGTACAGGATCGGGATCGATGGTCTAACGACGTACGGGGAGTCCTCGGAACCGAGATAAAGTTGCCAAGCTTCCTCAACGAGCGAATCCCTAGATTCCTCACGTTCCGCTGTCGCAAAGGTTTGCCGTTCATGGCCAAGCCGTGAGAAGTCCTTCGGTACTCTATAGCGCCTACGCCCCGCCGGTTCTCGTGGATCCAAGGCATGGTAGAATGCCTGTCTGCCATGCTTATTCCTCTCCTGTCTCGAAATCGGATGTTTTGGCGGCGCATGTGCCAGGACTGACTGCAATCGTGTGTCAAGCATGTCGTGGCGAGGTGTGATCGGTTCTCCCTGATCAGTAAGGGCTTCCCAGGTTGATCCATTGTTGTCGCGCTCTGACGCCCATGCGGTTGCCCAGATTTCGTACGATCAGACTCGCACTATGCAGCGGAAGCCGAGGTGGCTGGTGCCGGTATCGACCGCGTGCGGCATTCGCGCCGCCGGGCGATAGCGTTGGCAGTAGTTGGGGGCGCAGAGGTGCGAGCCGCCTTTCAGCACCTGGCGCGGGATCTCCGGGTGGGGGTTGGCCGGATCGAGCGTCACGCCCCGCCCCGGCTCCCCGCTACAGCAGGGGCTGGCGGCGGATCGCGGAGACGTGTCCAGGTCCGTTGTCCACTCCCAGACGTTGCCGATCATGTCGAACAGGCCGTAGCCGTTCGCCGGGAAGGCGCCGACCGGCGAGGTCCGCGCATAGCCGTCCAGCGTGAGGTTTTGGCGGGGGAACTCGCCCTGCCAGGTATTGGCCAGCTGCCGGCCCTTAATCGTGAATTCGGCGCCCCAGGCGTACTCGGCACCATCGAGGCCGCCCCGCGCCGCGTATTCCCATTCCGCCTCGGTTGGCAACCGCTTGCCGGCCCAGGCCGCGTAGGCGGCCACATCCTCGGCGGCGACATGCACCACCGGGTGCCGGTCCCGGCCGTGGAGAGTGCTGCCCGGCCCCTCGGGATGCCGCCAATCGGCGCCGGGGATAAAGGCCCACCAGTTGAGATGGTTGCGCAAATCGACCGGTCGGTCCGGCGGCACGAACAGGCTCGAACCCGGCACCAATGACTCTGGCGCGGCGCCGGGATAGCGGGCGGCATCCGGCACCCGCTCGGCCACGGTGACATAGCCGGTGGCCTTGACGAAGCGGCGGAATTGGGCGGCGGTGACCGGTGTCGCATCGATCCAGAACCCCGCCACCGTGACCGCGCGGGCGGGCGCTTCCTCCGGATAATGATGATCCGACCCCATACGAAAGACGCCGCTAGGAATCCAAACCATGTGCTTGTCCGGCGGCAACGCGAGAGCGGTCGTGGTCATTGATCCGCAACCTCGCTCGCGCCAGGTGACGGACGAGCCGTCGTCTCCAGCGCACCGTGAACCCAATGCCGGCAACGATAGCATTCATCGCCTGGTCGGGGCCACGAGCACGGCTCGTTTGGCCGCCGCCGGGGGCGAGAAAACTCGTTTGTGGCGATCGCTTCATTTCCCGCCCATTCGATGTATAATCAGATGGTGTACGGACACACGGTCTCGGCGATGTCCTCCGTCCGGTTCGGGCGAGGCCGGCGCCGCGGGATGATACCGCGCGACGCTTCGCCAACCTGGCTCGGCCTCCTGGGCTCCCGCGAGCTCCCCGAGCCGGAATCGATCGCGGATGTCGCTGGATGAGATGCGGCGGCGAGCCAGCACGCGGCGGCCTCGCGCCGCGCGGGCGTTCGCGTGTTTTTCGGCGGTCCGAGCGGGTGATCGCCGGCACGAGTGAGCTAGGCGGACAGCGTGGACATTCTGGCGGGAATCGTGCTCCTGGTCATCGGCCTGGTCGTCACCTTGGCGGGGCTGCGGGTGTTTCTCTTCGCCCTGCCCATCATCGGCTTCGTGATCGGTTTCTTCATCGGCTCCATCGCCTTGCAGTCGCTCTTTGGCGACGGCTTCCTGGCGAC
>JACCYK010000345.1 GCA_013696525.1 Chloroflexia bacterium | reverse complement strand
GTCGTGAGTCGTGAGTCGTGAGTCGTGACGAGCTTGTGGCTGGCACGGCCGTGGTGTCAAGCGACACGCCTATGCTCGCTTGGCAACCGGTCGCGTACGAGTCACAACTTCCGGCGTATACGGGCGTCGGTCAAAAAGCGGCGATCGCCGCGAGCGGCCGCGAGGCGCTGGACTAAAATTGCAATCTGACATCATAAGGTCTATCCGGCTATAATGCGAAAAATAGTACGATATTTGGGTCAATACTCATAACTATGTACCAAACTTCGCGTATTGTACCGTTCGTATTCAGTCCCGGAAGGGCCTCGTGGTGTTCAGCGCGGGCTTTTAGTCCAGCGCCTCGCGGCCGCCGATGTGCCCACCATTCACCCTAAAGTGATATCACGACTCAACGTCACGCCGTGGAAATGGTTGACCGGGGAATGGCCCTCGCCCACCGCGTAGCTGTGACGAAGCGCCTCGGTCAGATACGCCTTGGCGCCCGCGATGGCGGCCAGCGGATCGCGGCCATGGGCCAGGTAGGCGGCGATCGCGGCGGAGAGCGTATCGCCCGTGCCATGGTCGTTGGTCGTCGCGATCCGGTCCGCGCTCAGCTCGGTGAAGCATTTGCCGTCAAAGACGATATCGACCGGCGCCCCCTCGCGATGCCCACCTTTCATCACCACGTAGGCGGGACCGAGATCGGCGATGGCCCGCGCCGCGTCGTGGATCTCGGCCACGGTGCCGGCCGGGCGCCCGGAGAGCACCACCGCCTCGGGGATGTTCGGCGTCACCACCAGCGCCAGGGGCAGGAGCGACCGCTTGACCGCCGCCACCGCCGCCGGCTGAAGCAGATTATCGCCACTCTTGGCCACCATCACCGGATCGACCACCAGTGACCGGATGCCCCAGGCTTCGAGCCGATCGGCGACCGTCTCAACGATGCTCGGACTGGACAGCATGCCGGTCTTGATCGCATCGGCGCCGATGTCCTCCAACACGGAATCGATCTGGATCGCGATGACTTCCTCCGGCACCTCGGCGATGGCGAAGACGCCGCGCGTATTCTGCGCCGTGATCGCAACTATGGCACTGGTGCCGTAAACGCCGAGCGCGGCGAAGGTCTTGAGGTCGGCTTGGATACCGGCGCCAGCGCCGGAATCGGAGCCGGCGATCGTCATCGCCTTTGGTGGAGTGGGAACAGGAAAGGTGCCGGTCGCCATGAGAAAATCGTACCATGGGTACGTCCAATCCGGGGCACCACTCGTGTGCCCTGGCAACGCGACACGCGACCCATGAATTGAGCCGGCTGTTCTGGTACAACGGGGGAACGGCCAGCGAGTCACCTAGCGCGGAGTGCGATCGCGGATGAACAAATCGTCGAATCGTCTGAGTGCGATGATGCGCGAACCGGTGACGGTGGCGATCGTGATCGCGGTACTGGTCGCCGCCGTGCTCGCCGTCGTGGTGCTCGCCATTTGGTCCGGCGGTCCCGGTTCCAACAACCAACTGATCGTTCCCGCGATCGAGCAGGCGGCCATCACCCCCACGCCGCGGGCGGTCCAATGGCCCCGCTCAGCTCCGGCCGCGTCGCCACTGGCGGTCCGGCGCTCGTCGCCAACCGTCGCCAACGTGCCGCGGATCAACGCGCTCGCCGCCGCCATCACGCCGACCGCCGCCCCCAGCCCGCGGGACCGCCCCACCGAAACCCCGCGCCCATCCCCAACCGACGCCCCGGAACCAACGCCCCGATCGTCGCCAACACCGAGACCGACGGCCACGCCGGAGCCAACCGAGGAGCCCGATTACGAAGCGACCGACGCAACATCGTTCGGCCGGATGGCCGGCGGCCGGTGGTATGCCAGCGGCAACCGGTTGGTCTTCGATGCGCCGCAGGCGACCTCCGAGCCGTGGATCTTGGCGCCGCACCAAGTGCCAGGCGGAGACTTCGCGGTGGAGGCCGAGGTCCGTGTCGATGGCCTCGGCCAAGGGTATTGCAACCAGAGCTTCGGCGTCGTCGCCGGGTCGGACCAGCTTGGCCGGTTCTGGGGTGGCGGCGTCCTCTTTGGCTGCGGCGGCACCGCGCCATTGGCCCGGATCACTGATGTCTCGACTTGGACCGACGGCTATGACCGCGATCGGACCCTCGCCAGCGAGGACTTCGACCCGGAGCAGGAATGGCATACCCTACGGCTCGAAGTCCGGGGCGACGAACTGACGATGTGGATCGACGGCGAAGAAGTGCTGAACGCCACCGACGACCAACTGCAGGCACGCCTCAGCTCCGGCCAGGCCGGCCTCTGGACCCAGGGCGTCAGCCTCACCGTGCGACGCCTCGCCATCTACGAGCTGTAGGGTCGCAATCTGATCTCGCCGGCCCGGCGTCCCTGCCCAAAAGACGAGCGCGCCGGTGCTTCACTGTTCGCGGTTGTACGCTACACTTGCGCGGGTTTGCCGCCGGGTCCATCAGCCCGCCGGGACGGGGAGGACGACGTTAAGATGCGTAACGGCGCGGGGCGCATGGCGCGGCCCACGGGTGAGCAATAGATGGAACGCTACCTGTTCCTGATCCCGCTGCTGCCGTTCGCGGCGTTCGCGATCAATCTGCTCTTCGGCCGCGGGCTGATCCGGGGCCAGGCGCATTGGATCGCGGTTCCCGCCGTCCTCGCCTCCTGGGTGATCTCGGTCCTCGCTTTCCTCGATGTCTACAACAACCATCAGGCGATTCAGCAGTATATCTTTCGTTGGATCCCGGCTGGCGACTTCACCGTCGATGTCAACCTCTACGTCGATCAACTGACGGCCGTCATGCTGTTGGTGGTGACGACGGTCGGCCTCCTCGTCCACATCTATTCGATCGGCTACATGCACGGGGATCCCGGCTACTACCGGTTCTTCTCCTACCTGCCGCTCTTCGTCTTCTCGATGCTGATGTTAGTCCTGGCCGACAACTTCCTGCTGCTGTTCGTCTTCTGGGAGGGCGTCGGGCTCTGCTCGTACCTCTTGATCGGCTACTACTACAAGCGGCGGTCGGCGGCAAATGCCGCCAAGAAGGCGTTCATCGTCAACCGGATCGGCGATCTTGGGTTCGGCCTCGCCATCATGTGGACCTTCGCCGCCTTCGGCACCGTCTCCTACCAGGAAGTGTTCGCCCGCGTCGGCGAGATCGACCCGGCGGTGATCACCGGCATCGCCCTGCTGTTCTTCCTCGGCGCCTGCGGCAAGAGCGCCCAGTTCCCGCTCCACGTCTGGCTGCCGGACGCGATGGAAGGCCCGACGCCCGTCTCCGCCCTGATCCACGCGGCCACGATGGTCACCGCCGGCGTCTACCTGATCGCCCGCGCCCACGACCTTTTCCAGGCATCCACGACCGCGATGCTAGTCGTCACGCTGATCGGCCTCTTTACGGCGTTCATGGCGGCGACGATCGGGATGGCCCAAAACGACATGAAGCGGGTGGTCGCCTACTCGACCCTCAGCCAGCTCGGCTACATGGTCTTCGCTCTCGGCATCGGCGCCTGGGTGGCGGCGATTTTCCACCTCGTTACTCACGCCTTCTTCAAGGGCCTCCTCTTTCTTGGCTCCGGCAGCGTCATCCACGGCATGCACGAGGAGCAGGACATTCGGAACATGGGCGGCTTGCGGAAGTTCATGCCGTTGACGTTCTGGACGTTTCTCATCGCCGCCTTCGCCAACGCCGGGGTGATCCCCTTTGCCGGGTTCTGGAGCAAGGACGAGATCATCGTCGGCGGCTGGATCAGCGACTACCAGCCGATCGGCACGATCGCGATGGTGATTGGGTTGGTCAGCGCCTTCTTCACCGGCCTCTACATGTTCCGCCTCATCTTCCTCGTCTTCACCGGCAAGCCCCGATTCGACACCGCGCGCATTCATCCTCACGAGTCCCCGCCATCAATGGCGCTGCCGCTCGTCTTGCTCGCCATCCCGTCCCTCTTCCTCGGCGTCCTCATCGGCTGGCCGCCCGAGGATGGCCGCTTGCACGAGTTTCTCAATCCCGTCTTCTACGGCGAGGCGGCAGGCGACGCCGACCACGCGATAGCCGCCCCTGAGGCGGCCTCGCTCGCCGCGGTGCCGGCCCGCCAGGAAGAGGCCGGCGGCCCGCATCATGCCTCGACCGAGACGATCATTGTCTTTGCCGTCATCTCCACCACCGTCGCCCTGGCCGGCATCGGCGTCGCCTACTTGACCTATGTCACCGGCACGATCAGCGCCACCGCGATGGCCAACCGCTACCGGGGCCTGTACGAGTTCATTCGCGACAAATGGCGCTGGGATGAGCTGTACGAGCGACTCTTCGTCCAGCCGTTGCGGAATCTCAGCGTGATGCTCTGGCAGGTGGTCGATGTCGGCATCATCGACGGCGCGGTGAACGGCGTCGCCTCCGGCATCGGCGCCATCAGCCAGCGGTTGCGCCACGTCCAAACCGGCCTCGTCGCCAACTACGCGCTGGCGATCGCGCTGGGCATGG
>JACCYK010000003.1 GCA_013696525.1 Chloroflexia bacterium | reverse complement strand
CTACGGCGGCAGCCTGGAGAATCGGCTCCGGTTTGGGCTCGAGGTCGTCGCGGCGGCGCCGGACCTGGAGCTGCACCGGGCGGGCGATTGCCTGGCGCCGCGCTTCTTGTACGACGCGATGCTGGAGGCAACGCGGGTGGGGCGAGTGGTGTGAGTAACCAACAGAAGGGTGCCGCCTGGTGGTTGGGCGGGGCGCGGGTGGTTGCCGGCGCCGCGGGGCTACTGGGTTGGATGACCCTATCGAACAGTGCTTCTCGCCAACCAAGCTCGGGAATAAATGGCCCAGAGGGCGCCCCGAGCTGAAATCACGAACCACCCTGAAGGGTGCTCACGGCGGTCCAGCATATCCTTTTTTCCGCAATGAAGCCAAAATGCGGATTTCCTGCCGGCTTTAGCCGGGTTCGTGTCTTCAGCGCGGGGGTTCAGCCCCGCGTTCGGCGACGGCAGACGCCAGGCAGCCTCTGCCGAGTCGTACCAGCGACATACTCGACGTGGAAACGGTGATCAAGGACACGGAACGACGCAACAGGAGCCCAGTATGGACCCAGCCGCGAAGAAAACCGTCCTCCGCCACATTGGCTACGGGATGTACGCGATCACGGCCGCCCACGGCGGCGAGCGCGGAGTGTTTACCGCCAACTGGCTGAGCCAGGTCTCGTTCGAGCCGCCGTTGGTGGTAGTCTCGGTCGAGCTCGATAGCGCGACCCTGCCGCTGATCCGCGCCAGCGGCATGTTCGCGATCTGCCCGTTCGCCGACGACCAGCGCCAGCTCGCGGCGGATTTGGGCCGGCCGAAAGCTCGCGCCGGCGATAAGTACGCGGCGTTCGACCTGGCCACGATCGAGACTGAGCAAGGGGTGCCGGTGCTGGCCGACACGTTGGGGTTCGTGATCTGCCAGACGCGGGCGGAGCTGCCGGCCGGCGATTCTGTCGTGGTGCTGGCCGAAGTGATCGGGGCCGCTGTGCTGAACGAGGGCGAGCCGCTGACCATGCGCGCCGCCGGCTTCCGCCACGCTGGTTAGCCCGCGCGACGAGGGGACAGTGACGAGGACTCGAATCACCCTAGCGGGGACGGTTGCCGTTGACCACGGTGGCGATCACGACCTCGGCGAAACGCTCGTCGAGCGGGGCGTGCTCGAGCAGCAGGCGATACCACGAGGCGCCGAGCATAAGGTCGATCAGGGCGCCGCTGTCCGCGTCGGGCCGCAGCTCTCCCCGTTCCTTGGCCCGTTCCAGAACATGATGGAGCGGTCCCCACCAGGAGCGATGAAGCTGGACATACGTCTCGTGAAAGACCGGGTTGATCTGAGCCTCGGCCATCATACTTTTGTTTGCCAGCGCCGTGCCCCGGTGGTACGCCGCGTTCCACCGGAAGACCGGCACCAGGATGGCCCTGAGATCCTCGCTCAGGTTGCCGGTATCCGGCTCCGGCACCCGTTCGAGGCCGGCCGCGATGTACGCTTCCATCACGACCGCCGCCTTTGACGGCCACCACCGGTAGATCGTCTGCTTGCCGACCCCGGCCCTCGCCGCGATCGCTTCGATGGTGAGGCGCTTGTACCCGCCCGATTCGAGCAGCTCGACCGTCGCCTCGAGAATGGCGCGATGGACCCGCGCGTCCCGGCGGCGGGGATCCGGCTCATGGTTGGCGGGAGGAGCTGGGGCGATCATGGACGCATAGTACGCGAGGCGCCGGGAGTTGCCAACCGGTTGACGAACCGGATCGTCTCGTGTATAAGCTAGAGAGACGAAACGTTTCGTATTGCAATTTGATACCGGGGAGCGAATGGACCCATGGAGCCGTTGACTATCGCCGTTCCCGACGACGTCCTCGATGACCTGACAACACGGCTCGCCCGCACCCGCTGGCCCGATGCCCTGCCTGGCACTGGTTGGGACTACGGTGTCGATCTCGGCTACCTGCGGGAGCTGGCAACCTACTGGGAGCACGCGTTCGACTGGCGGGCGCGGGAAGCGGCGCTCAACCGCTGGCCACACTATCTCGCCGGCACCGATTGCGGCCGAATTCATTTCGTCCTTGAACCTGGTAAGGGACCAGACCCGGTACCGCTCCTGCTGCTGCATGGTTGGCCCAGCTCGTACGTCCAGATGCTCAAGATCATCCCGCCGCTCACCGACCCCGCCGCGCATGGCGGCGATGCGGCCGAGAGCTTTACGGTGGTTGCCGCCTCGTTGCCCGGCTATGGATTCTCGGATCGGCCAACCGCCCCGGGTATGAGCGTGGCCCGCATGGCCAGCTGTTTTCATACCCTGATGACCGAGGTGCTCGGGTTTCAGCGGTACGCGGTGCGGGGATCGGACCTGGGCGCCGGGGTCGTCAGCCAACTTGGGCTCAGCCACCCGGAGGCGCTGATCGGGATCCATACCGGCGGCACCAATCCGTGGCTGGGCGAGGTGCCCGACGACTTGAGCGAGGCCGAGCGCGAGTTTGTCGCCAACGCCCAACGCTGGGCTCGGGACGAGATGGCCTATGCCATGGAGCAGACGACGAAGCCGCAAACGCTCGCCTACGGCCTGAACGACTCACCGGTGGGGCTGGCGGCCTGGATTGTCGAGAAATTCCGGCGGTGGAGCGATTGCGACGGCGACGTCGAGCGGAGTTTCACCAAGGATGAGCTGCTGACGAACCTCGCCACAACATGCTGGCTCTTCCGCGCTTTTGGTGAAGCGGCCCGCGCGGACTTCGAGGACCATATGCTTCGTCCGGACTCTCGCGCCGGAGGAGGTGGCCCGTGGTCCCCGCTGTCT
>JACCYK010000617.1 GCA_013696525.1 Chloroflexia bacterium | reverse complement strand
GACCTCGTGGGCAACCACGAGGTCCGGTTCAGCATGCAAACGCGATGGCACCAGGGAATGTGAGCCCGAGATCACTCAATCACCGAAACAACGTCCGTGACGGTCTTCGCTCGTGGAAGCAGGATCTCTTCGCGAACCTGGACGTTGAGCGCCCGGATGACTTGACCGATCCGTTGTAGACTGGCCGAAGCGTAGTCGGTGGCTTCATATCGCTGAATTTGCTGCTCCTGGACGCCAAGTTGCTCGGCGAGTTCACGCTGGGTCATACCCAGCGCGATTCTTGCCTTTATCAGAGCGATTGGCAGCTCATCGAAGGATTCGGCAACAATCCGGGACGGTGGAGCGGAGACAAGTTGCTCGTAGTGATGGGCCTCTGCTCGCAAATCGGCCAACTGACTCTCGAGACCAGCAACATCCATCTGCTGGAAGAGGTACTCGTCTGAGCCTTCTTCATAGTGTTGGCCGCGCGCATTGGTCAGGGCCTCTTGAAATATCTGTATCTGTCGATTCGTGTTCTGGTACTGGTGGCGGGTCTTAATCATGGCCAGCTCCTGAGATCAAGCGCGACGATTCCTTTCGGCTGGCCCGATCGGTCCTCTTGGAAGAATTGCAGGAAGGGGAGCCCGGAGGACGTCGCCGGCGAGCCCGCGCGGAAGAATTCACCAAAGTACTTCGCTTTTTGCGTCGACCGGCCTGGGTCAAAGGTTTGAAGCGCGGGATCGAGCAGGTGCGGATCGACACCGGCACTCTCCCAGCATGCGTCAAAGTCAGCCGGTAATTCCTTCATTGTGACGAAGCTGCCGTCGATGAAGACTCTTCGGCAGCCAGCCCGGCGAAGGTCTGCTAGTGCCCGCGCTAACCCTCCGAGAAGACGACGCCGATGAGGATTCCAACCAAATCGAGCTTGCAATTCCGGCCAACTAGCGTCGTGAATTCCGGGAGGCAACGTTCCACGATCAGTGAAGGCCGGGATCATGGGTACAACTATATTGTTGTGCAATGCTATTGTCAACTCGTGGTCGCCAGCCAATCGCTTGCGACCAAGGCCGAGGATCGACTCCGTGGTATGCCGCTCCCGTGGTTAACTGAAATTGGATTCGGCGTGTGGAACAGTGAACGAGGGTCGTTCCAGCGGATCGGTCGCGACCACGGCCGGCGATGAGCACGGCGCATTGTGACATAATGCGCGAGTGATATGGTGCGGTGGACCCGGCCCTGGCCGGCACCGGCTGCGCCAACTACGCCACCTGGTATGACGCCCAGGTCGCCTACGAGAGCGCCGGCGCCACCGCCGCCGACCCCGCCCTCGTCAACTCGCTCGACCCGAATTGGGACGGCGTCGCCTGCGAAGAGCTGATGACGTATTAATCGACCCACCGCCCATAGGGCGCCCGACTCAATCCCGCGGGATACGGCTCATCTCCCGCAGGATTGGGGGCGGGGGCCGATCGACGGTATCTTGAGCATGAGAGCAAACGACCGGCCGTGACATAACGGCCGGGTGCTATACTTCCCACCAAACGCGGCCCGTGCCGTTCTTGGCACGGGCCGTTTCTTGCTGTACGTCATCAACCGGCAACGCGGTTTTAGGATCGGATGCACACCATCGTGGTAACGGAAACTCGGCCCGCCGATCACGCGATCGGCACGGATCAGGCGTTGCGCAACGTCGCCATCATCGCCCACGTCGATCATGGCAAGACGACGCTGGTGGACGGCCTGCTCAAGCAATCGAACATCTTTCGCGACCCCTCGACGGCCGGCACCCTGATCATGGATTCGAACGATCTCGAGCGCGAGCGTGGGATCACGATCCTGGCCAAGAACACCGCGATCAACTATCACGGGGTCAAGATCAACATCATCGACACCCCCGGCCACGCCGATTTCGGGGGCGAGGTCGAACGGGTGCTGAACATGGCCGACGGCTGCCTGCTGATCGTCGACGCCGTGGAAGGGCCGATGCCGCAAACCCGGACCGTGCTGGCGCGGGCGCTGGAGCGCGGCCTGCGCCCGATCGTGGTCATCAATAAGATCGACCGCCCGGCCGCCCGCATCGACGAGGTGATCGAGCGGATCACCGACCTCTTCCTGGAGCTGGCGACCGAGCCCGAGCAGCTTGAGTTCCCGGTCCTCTACACGATCGCCCGCGACGGCCGGGCCGGCCGCACCGCGGACGTGGCCGCCCTGGCGCCGGACCTGCGGCCGCTGCTGGACACCATTCTGGAAATCGTGCCGCCGCCGGATGTCGACCCGGCGGGGCCGGCCCAACTGTTGATCGCCTCGCTCGACTACGACAACCATCGCGGCCGGATCGCGATTGGGAAGATCCAGCGGGGCCGGATCAGCGTCGGCGATGTCCTGCTCCACCTGTCCGCCGACGGCACGCAAGCGCGGCAGAAGATAACCGCCCTGGCCATCTTCGACGGTCTCGGCCGGCGGGAGGTGGAGCGCGCCGAGGCGGGCGAGATCGTCGCCCTGGCCGGCTTCACCGAGGCCAAGATCGGGGCCACCCTGACCGATCCCGAGCAGCCGGAGCCGCTGGCCACGATCGAGATCGAAGAGCCGACCTTGCGGCTGACCTTCGGCGTCAACACCTCGCCCTTTTCCGGCCGCGAGGGCCAGTACTCGACCTCCCGCCAGTTGGGGGAGCGGCTGGACCGCGAGCTGGAGCGGAACCTATCGCTGCGGGTGGCGCCGACCGAGCAGGCCGATGTTTTCAGCGTCTCCGGCCGGGGCGAGCTGCATCTCTCGATCCTGATCGAGACGATGCGGCGCGAAGGGTTCGAGCTCCAAGTCTCCCGGCCCGAGGTGATCACCCGCGAGGTCGACGGCGAGACCCAAGAGCCGATCGAGCACCTGGTGGTGGACACCACCGAGCCGTTCGTCGGCGTCGTTACCGACCTGGTCGGCGGCCGCCGCGCCCGTTTGCTGGACATGGTCAACGACGGCCGGGGCAATGTCCGGCTGGAGTTCGCGATCCCAACCCGTGGCCTGATCGGGCTGCGCAACGCTTTCCTGACCGCGACCAAGGGGAACGGCGTCCTGGCCTCCCGCCTGATCGGCTACGAGCCGTGGCAGGGCGCGATCGCCTCGACCCGCTCCGGCGCCCTGGTGGCGACCGAGACCGGGGTCGCCCTCGGCCACGGCCTGGCCAACGCCCAAGAACGGGGCTCGACCTTCGTCGAGCCGCAGACCCCGGTCTACGAGGGGATGATCGTCGGCCAGCACCCGCGCCAGGGCGACCTGCCGGTGAACGTCTGCCGGGCGAAGAAGCTGACCAACATGCGGGCCTCGACCAAGGACATCGGCGTCCAGTTGACGCCTTCCATCCAACTGAGCCTGGAGCAGGCGCTCGACTTCCTGGCCGACGACGAGCTGCTGGAAGTGACCCCCGCCGGCTGGCGCCTACGCAAGCGCCTCCTCTCCGCCGACGACCGGGCCAAAGCCCGCAAACGGGCCCAACAAGCCGGCGCCTAATCTCCTATCATTCCCTCATCCAGGGTTGACTGGATGGGGGGATAGCACGATGAAGAAGACAACAGTCACCGCTGGACCTGACGGGCGGATCGAGATTCCGGGCATCCGCGCTGGGCAAACCGTGACCATCCATGTAGAACCGGAGTCCCGGGATACGTCCGAGGTGGCGCGACTGTCCTCTGAGGAACAGGAACGATTGGTCCAAGAGCAGCTAGAGGCGGGTAGGCGTTTTCGCGAGAAGGCTGATCCCGAGTGGCTCGAACTCGATCATGGCGAATGGTTATACGGCCCGGATGGGCTGCCGCGGTGACATGCTCGGCCCGTCCGGGGTTATCCATCGGTCAGATCAGAATTGAGGTGCCGAGATGCAGACGATAACGGTCATTGTGGGACCTGATGGCCGAGTTGAGATTCCGGGAACTCATGCTGGGCAGACGATGACGATTCATGTTGAGCTGGACGCCCCCCCGGCACGGAGATTTTCTCCGGAAGAGGGGGAGCGAATAGTTCGAGAACAGATGGAGGAGAGCAGGCAAGCCCGGATGTCGATCTCTCCTGAGGATCTTGCCCGTGCGCTCAACCATGGGGACTGGTTGTACGGCCCCGATGGTCTGCCTCGGTGACGCTCGCGGTCAGCTCCACACCGAGTAGATTGGAAGGATGGAACGACCATGCGAATCCTTACTCTCACCGTAGAACCTGATGGCCGGATTGCGATTCCCGGCACGCATGCTGGACAAACGATTACGATCCACCTTGAACCAGAAACCGAACCTGAGCCGGCGGTAGTCCGCCGCTCCGCCGAGGAACAAGAACGGGTGATCCAGGCGCTGGTAGCGGGTGGGCGGAGAGTCAGGGAGGCGGCCGACCCCGAATGGCTTGCTCTCGACCATGATGAGTTGCTCTACGGCCCGGATGGCCTGCCCAAGTGATTGTCGATACGTCGGCAGTAGTAGCGGTCGTGTATGGCGAGGCGGGATCATCGGAAATCGTGCGGCGCATCCTTGTCGATCCCCATCCTCGCATCTCTGCCGCGAATCTCTTCGAATCGTACATGGTCATCGATCGCTCCGGCTTACCGGAGGCAGAGGAAGAGCTTGAGGTGTTTCTCGTTGAAGTCCGTCCCGTGATCGAACCGGTGACGCCGGAGCAAGTTGGGCTTGCTCGAATCGCCTTCAACCGGTACGGCAAGGGCAGTGGGCATCCGGCACGGCTGAACTTTGGTGATTGCTTCGCCTACGCGCTGGCCCGCTTCCGCGATGAGCCGTTGCTGTACATTGGGCAAGACTTTGCCGCGACGGACATCGAATCGGCCTTGCCAACGTAGTTTGGGGCAGACCCGGCCGGGAATCGCTGAGCCGGCCTCACCGCGCCAAGCGCACTCCCACCGCGGATGCCGTGATCCTGAACCCCGCTCCCTCCGGTCAGCGCGGCGTCTCGCGATTCTCATCGGGTTAGGAGCTCCGATCGTGGACGAAAGACCGAACATCCTGTTTATCTGTACCGACCAGCAGCGGTATGACGCGCTGGGGTGCTACGGCAACCCGCGCATCCAGACGCCGGCGATTGACGGCCTGGCTGGCGAGGGGGTCTTGTTCGAGCAGTGCTACGTGCAGAACCCGGTCTGCGCCCCGGCCCGGGCCAGCCTGATCACCGGCCGCTATGTTCATACCCACGGGCTCTGGGCGAACGGGGTGGCGCTGCCGCCGGGGGTGCCGCTCCTCTCGCGGGCGCTGGCGGACGACGGCTACGACTGCGGGCTGATCGGGAAGCTGCACTTGGGGCCGGCCTTCGGCGGCCGCACCGAGGAGCGGCTGGACGACGGGTTCCGGCTCTTTCAGTGGGCGCACGATCCGTCGCACCGCTCGCCGGAGAATCAGTATCACCGCTGGCTGGAAGCCACCTTCCCCGATCTCTACGCGGCGGCGCTGACGCGGGACCGGGATCAGGGGGACGGGGCGCTGACGTTCGACAATATGCCGACCGAGGCCCACTACAGCCGCTGGGTAGGGGAGCAGACGATTGACTTCCTGGACCGCGGCCGCGACCCGGAACGGCCGTTCTTCCTCTGGGCCAACTTCTACGACCCCCACCACCCCTTCATCGCGCCACCGGAGTACCTGGCGCGCTACGACCCGGCGCAAATGCCGCGCCCGATCGGCCACCTGGGATCGCTGGCGACGAAGCCGGAGATTCAACGCCAGATCACACGCGCCAGCTACGCGGGGCACGCCCGCGGCTACGCGGACCACTCTGCCGACGAGATCCAGCGGATCGTGGCCGCCTACTACGCGATGGTGACGCTGATCGACGGCGAGGTCGGGCGGATGCTGGCCGCGCTGGTGCAGTTGGGGCTGGCCCGCAACACGCTGGTAGGTTTTACCAGCGACCACGGCGAGATGCTGGGCGACCACGAGCTGTTGTTGAAAGGGCCGATGTTCTACGAGGGCGCGGTCCGGGTGCCGCTGATTCTGCGCTGGCCGGGACACCTGCCGGCCGGAGCGCGCCGCTCCGAGCTGGTCGAGTGGATGGATCTCTGCCCGACCTTCCTGGAAGCGGCGGGGGCGCCGCCCCTGCCCGGCAGCCAGGCCCGGAGCCTGCTGCCGCTGGCGCGGGATGATGCGGACGCCGGGGCCCGCGGCTGGGCTCTCTGCGAGTACCGCGACAGCGGCCACCCCTACGACCCGCCGGTGCAGGTAACGATGTTGCGGCGCGGGCAATACAAGATCTGCGTCCATCATGGGCCGCCGGCCACCGACCGGCCGCGGACGGGCGAGCTGTACGACCTGGCGGCGGACCCCGATGAATTGACCAACCTGTGGGACGATCCGGGGTCGCGCCAGATTCGGGTTGAGTTGGAGCAATATTTGCTTGATGTGCTGGTGGCGACCGAGGACCGGTCGGCGGCGCGGGAGGCGTTTTGGTAGCGGGAGCGGGTGAATGCTCAGCGTCATCCACGATCGCCGTCTGACCAATGCCCAGTGCGGTCGGCCGCCAAGCGCGGGGGTGAACCCCCGCGCTCAGAACACGAACCCGGCTAGAAGCCGGCTGATCGTGTTGAGTGCTCGGGTCGGCCTCGCCTCATCAGCCGCGGGAGCCTGAGGCCGTCGTCCATTCCCGGTTGCGAGAAATCCACCGCCGAGATGAGCAGAGAGCCGGCTTTTAGCCGGGTTTGTCCATTCAGCGCGGGGGTTCAGCCCCGCGCTTGACGGCCGACGAGCTTGGTGCGCTTAGCCAGCGGTGCCTTCAGCACCCTACACCGTACGTCTCCGAGAGTGTCGCCGGCCAGCGACGACCGTGGTCATCGCCAGCCGGTCATACCGCTTGAACGCTGCTACAATGGCGCCCCTGATGCTCGGGGCTTCGGAGGACGCGGCAGGCGCGCTGCCAGCGGGCGTTCATCACCGGGAACACCGCCGCTGAGAGGAAGGTTGACCGTGAGCGCGAGCGAACCCCGGCGGCAGCGCACCGCCGAGCTGGTGCGCCAAGCCGAGCAAATCATGCCCGGCGCCTGCCTTGGCCTGTTCCAGCTCCCCCTTGATCGCACGATCGTGATGGAGCGGGGGAGCGGTCCCTATCTCTGGGACGTCGACGGCAACCAGTACATCGACTACGTCCTGGGCTCGGGGCCGATGATCCTCGGCCACGCCCATCCCGCGGTCGTTGCCGCGGTCCAGGACCAAGCGGCGAAGGGCTCGACCTTCTACACCCTGAACGAACCGATCATCGACCTTTCGCGCCAGATCGTCGCGGCGGTCCCCTGCGGCGAGGCGATCAAGTATGTCTCCACCGGCACCGAAGCGACCTTCCACGCCCTGCGGCTGGCCCGCGCCTTTACCGGCAAATCGACCGTGTTGAAGTTCGAGGGCGGCTACCACGGGGCGCATGACTACGCGATGGTCGGCACCCTGGCCAGCGCGGCGGACCGCCAGGGCTGGTGGCAGCCCGACTCGGCGGGCATCCCGCGACCGGTGGCGGACACGGTCCTCGTCTCCCCGTTCAATGACGCGGCGGCGGCCCGGCGGCTGATCGCCCGCCATGCCGGCGAGTTGGCGGCGGTGATCGTGGAGCCGCTCCAACGCGGCATCGCCCCGGCGCCGGGCTTCCTGCAAGCGATCCGCGAGGCAACGCGGCAGCATGGCGTCCTGCTCATCTTTGACGAGGTGGTGACCGGGTTTCGCCTCGCCTATGGCGGGGCACAGGAGTATTACGGGGTGCAACCTGATCTCGCTACCTACGGCAAGGCCATCGGTGGCGGCTATCCGATGGCGGCGGTCTGCGGCCGGCGCGACGTCCTGGCCCTGACCGATCCCAGCCTGCGCGGCTCCGGCTCCTACGCCTACCTGGGCGGCACCCTGAGCGGCAACCCGGTCGCCGCCGTCGCCGGTCTCGCCACCTTGGCGGAGATGCGCCGGCCCGGCGTGTATGAGCGGCTCTTCGCCACCGGCAACACGCTGCGTCAGGGGATCGAGACGCTCGGCCGCGACCTGGGGCTGCCGGTGCGAGCCATCGGCGAGGGCCCGGTGTTTCAAGTCTTCTTCACCGAGCGCGAGATTCGCAACCATCACGACAGCCGGGAGGCCGACGCCGCGCTGGCCTGGGCCTTCGGCCTGGAACTGTTGGACCGCGGCCTCTTCCATACCCCGGGCGCCAAGTTCTACGTCTCGACCGTCCACGGCGAGCCAGAAGTGGCGCGGACGCTCGAAGCCGTGGAGGGAGCGTTGCGCGCGTTGCGGACGCGGGCGGGAACAACCGCCTAATCTTCAAACGAGGATTAGGCGGTTGATACGCGGAGAGGAATGGGGATGTCAGAAGCGAGCGGTGGATCGCCCGTGAAATATCGGTTTGGCGAGATGACCTGGCGCGAGGTGCGCGACGCGGCTAACGCGGAACGGGTGGCGGTGCTGCCGGTGGCCACGATCGAGGACCATGGGCACCATCTGCCGATCGATACCGACGTGCTGCTCTGCACCACGGTCTGTGAGCGCGGCGCCGCCTTGATCCCGGAAGAATGCGTCTTGGTGCCGCCGGTGATTCACGGCTATAGCCCGCACCACATGGATTTCCCCGGTACCCTCACCATCGACGGTCACACCTTCATTAAATACGTGCTCGACATCACGAAGAGCCTGGCCCACCACGGCTTCACCCGGATCCTGATCGTCAACGGCCACGGCAGCAACACCCCGTTCTGCGAGGTGATCGCCCGCCTGACCGTGGTCGAGACAGGGGGCAAGGCGCTGGCGATCGCGGTCAACCATTGGGGGATCAACACCGTGCGCGACCTGGTCGGCACGATCCGCGAGTCACCGCCGGGCGGCATCTCCCATGCCTGCGAGCTGGAGACCTCGATGTACCTGGCGATCAAGCCGGAGCTGGTCGACATGAGCCAGGCGGTCGCCGAGATGGAGCGCTATCCGACCGCCAGCATCCCGGCCTGGACCGATCTCGTCGCCGGCCGCCCGGCCGAGGCCTCGGCCATCGCCTGGATGCCGTACTGGAGCACGTTCAGCCAGACCGGTGTCCGCGGCGACGCCACCAAGGCGACCGCGGAAAAAGGCGAGCAGATCCTGACCGCCGCCGCCGAAGGACTGGCCGAGCTGGTCAAAGAGCTACGCCGGCTCACGATCGCGCCCCGGGTCGATCATCATTGAGTCGTGAGTCGTGAGTCGTGAAGGAGTGTCGATCGTGCGGTCGTCAGTGTCGAGCATGCGCGCTCCACTTCCGACCTACGACTCAGTCGGCAACGACGCGCGGGAACAGCCCCTGTCC
>JACCYK010000603.1 GCA_013696525.1 Chloroflexia bacterium | reverse complement strand
GCCCGCGCCTCATCCAGCGGGCGTTCCCGGTTTCGCTTGCGCCGGTCGCTGAGAAACGCGTTGGTGGCGATCCGATAGAGCCAGGCCCGGTGGTTCGCCGCCCCGTCGAGCCGGTCAAACGCCCGGTATGCCTTCAGCACGGTCTCCTGATACAGGTCGTCGGCGTCGGCATGGTTCCGTGTCAGGTGAACCGCGAACCGAAAGATCTCCCCCTGATAGCGGGTCAAGACCGCCTCGAACGTTGGGCACAACCCGAGGAGCCCGCCGTCAGCGATGGGCGTAGTTAGGGACTCCGATGCAACCGCGGATGCCATAAACGTCTCTGCTCCGTCCCCATCGAGACGAGATGCCACCGGGCGTCCGGACCACCACGATGACCTCTCGCTTGGTATAACGCATGTCCCCGCCTGCTGTGAGACGCGATCCATCACGATGCCGGAAGCGTCGCGGCGCCGATTGTCGCATGCCCGAGCGGCCACGTCCGTGGCAACGGCAACTCGCCCACGGCCGGATATTGTACGTACACCCGAATTGCGCTACGATAAGCAAGCTGGAGCCAGATTTTTGCGGCTCCGTCGCCGAATATTTATGTACGTACATATCGCGAAGACGGATGTCCGGGGGTTGTTCGGTCCACGGTCACGCCCGCCCAAAGAGGAGAGACGGCATGGTGCATAGTAGTCCGCGCCCATGCGCCCGCTGGCTAGCGGCGGCCGGCGCTCAGCGGATAGAGGCGGCGGAACCGTCTCGCCAAACCTGGGCCGCGGCGCGGGGCGTTACCCGGTGGGCGGCGACCGCCGATATCGCCGGCGCCTTTCCCGGCTGTGGCCAGCGAGGCGGCGCCCTCCTCGGCAGCAAGCTCCGGGTGACGGACCGCTATCTCTTGGTGGATGAGGGCCGGGCGCACGGCTTCGGACTCCCGTTGACCGCGGTGTCACGGATCGCGATCGGAGCGGCGGCCGAGACGCTCCCACGCCGCAAAGCCGTGCTCCACCTCGCCTACAACGACCGGGGGACAGAACGGACGGTCGTGATCAGGCCGCGCACTGTTCGCTTCGGCTGGCCGGGCGATTGCTTCGGGGATGCCGTGACCGCGTTTCGCCAGGCTGGGTATGAGCCTATGCGGTCGAACCAAACCTTGTCGTTTGTCATCCCCTGGGACCAGGCACGATGCTTCCGGGAGGAAGCCGTCATCTGGAGCGGCCGCGCCACCGCTCCGCTCGACCCGCTCGGCTTCCGCCGCGCCGGTTGCGACCTGTGGCTGACGACCGAAGCCCTGATGTGGTCGACGCCGATCGCGCGGGGGCTGAATCGAGTCTCCCTCAATCACGTCGTCGACGCCCTGCCGGCCAACCTCTCCGGACATACCGCCGCCGGGCTGGTGATTGGGTATCTCGACGAACAGCAAACCCGGCGCGATCTGTTCGTGATCTGCGACCGGCACCTTGTCCCCGGGCACAACGCGTGCGGGCGCGACGGTCTGGCCGCCGGCTTGCAATCGCTCGGCATCGCGCCCGGTGAGGCGGCCGCGCTCGTTCAGCCGTGGCGCCGCGATTGGTGGCCGGCCGGGTCGGTGCCAGCACACCAAACCGGCAAAGGTCACGACCCGCGGCCACTCGCGTCCCCGGCGCCACCAGTCCCCGCTCGGGTACCGGCACCCACTCTGACTCGGGCGCGGACGCTCGAAGCTGAAGCCCTGAGCCTGCTGGCCGAGGCGAACGACCGTGCCCGCGATCTCCTCCCCATCGCCGGCAACCCGGCGCCAATGGCATCGCTGGGGGACGCGCTGGCGGAGATTGAAGCCGCGGAAACCACCGGCGCCCTCACGTCCCCATCCGCCTCCGTCCGATGGGCCAGACTACTCGCCCTGATTGAAGCCGGCTGGCGGCTCCGCGCCCTGGTCCGCCTCTGCCAGTCCGGCCAGATCGCGCCCGACCGGATGGCAGCTCAGCGGCTCGCCATCCTGCACCCGCTCAACCAGTTCATCGTCGAACTGGATGACGTTGATCCACGGTGAACCTCCGAACATCGAACTCCCACGAGCAGGCACGCGCCTACGTCAGTTCGTCCAACATGGCGAGGGCGATATCGCCGATCACGATGTCGGCGGCATAGGGGTCGCTGAAACCAGAGGTCAGCACCGCGATCGCCAGCGTCTCGTCGCGGTGCGAGATCAGCCCGGAGTCGTGCGCGTATCCGGGTAGCGAGCCGTACTTGCCGGCGAAGGTGACGTCGTCCGGCAAGAAACGAGCGAGCCGGTCCCGTTTCTGTTGCTTGCCGAGCACCTCGAGCATCCAGGCACATTGCGCCGGCGATGCCGCCCGCTCCTCGGCGATCGCGGTCAGCAGCATGGTCAAATCGCGGGCGGTGGCGTAGTTCTCCGGCTCGTCCGGCCCCGGCAGCCGGCCGAGGAACCGCCGGTTCAATTGCAGGTCACTCATTCCGAGCCCGGTGATCGTCTCCTGGATCTCGGCCAGCCCGATCTCCTCGATGAGGACGTTGGCCGCCGTGTTGTCGGAGACGGCGATCATCAGATAGGCCAGGTCCGCGATCGG
>JACCYK010000592.1 GCA_013696525.1 Chloroflexia bacterium | reverse complement strand
GTGCCGAGACGACTCGACCGGCGTTCGATCCTGATGGCGTCGGCCGGGCTGGCGGCCGCCTCGGTGCTCGGCCGGCAACCAGCGGCCGGGGCGCAATGGACCGGCGCCACGGTCGCCGGCGAATGGGTCGAGGCCCAAGAGGTCGGAATCACGCTGGCCTCGGGGATCGGCGGCGAGTATACGCCGGAGCCGATCAGCTTCCAGGCCGATTTCGCCTTTCAGGGGATCGCGCCGCACTGGGACATTGCCGAGAACCCCGGTGCCGGGATCGAGCTGAGCCTGAGCGCCGACGGCGTCAACTGGACCGACCCGGTCTGGGTGGTCGAGTCGTCCGATGGCGGGCGGCCCGACCGCGAGGGGCGCCGCTTCGGCCGGCTGGTGCCGGCCAACTGGGCATCCTTTGTCCGCTACCGGGCCTACGATGCGCAAGGGGTGCCGGCCACGCTCCCCGGCTTGGCCTTCAGCTACTTCGACGCCGCCAACGGGCCGACCATGATCGAAGCGGCGCAACCGGCGCTGACCCCGTCGCTAGCGCGGCCGCCGATCATCTCCCGCTCCGCCTGGGGGGCGGACGAATCGTTGCGGTTCAACGAACGGGGTCGGGAGACCTGGCCGGTCGAGTACCAGGCAGTGCAACACGTCGTCATCCACCACACCGACACCACCAATTTCGAGGACCCGGTGCTCGGCCTGCGACTTATCTATTACTATCATGCCGTAACGCGGGGCTGGGGGGACATCGGCTACAATTACCTCGTCGATTTCATGGGCAATGTCTACGAGGGCCGATTCGGCGGTGAGACGGCGGTCGGCAGCCACGCCTTGCAGTACAACTGGGGCAGCGCCGGCATCGGCACCATGGGCCGCTACTTCAACGAGCCGGTGACACCGGAGATGCGGAGCGGCCTGACCTGGATCACGGCCTGGGCCAGCCGGTCGCTCGATCCCCTGGCGACGCCGCCCTTCCAGAATATCGCGAGCCTGCCGACGATCTGCGCCCATCGCGACGTCAATTCCACCTCATGTCCGGGCGATGCCATGTACGCCGAGATCGTGCAGATGCGGCAGGCGGTGCAAGCCGTGATCACCGGCACGGTGGAGGCCGCCCCGCCCAGCCCCGGCTTCCTCCCCGGCGATATGGTGGTGACCAGCGTCGAGGGCGGGTTGTTGCGCGATATGCCGACGAACGAGGCGAACGTGCTGACCGCGGTGTCACTGGGCGAGGTGCTCACCATCCAGGACGGCCCGGCAACCAACGACGGCGCCGTTTGGTACCAAGTGCGGGGACCATCCCTGACCGGCTGGATGACCAGCGACGCCCTCGTCCCCGGCGGCGGCGAACCGGCGCCGGCGCCGGTGGAGGACGCGGCCGCGCCGCCACCGGACGAGAGCGGGGAAGCCATGGCTCCGGTGGGATAGATGCCACGGCGTTCGCGGGCTGGTGAGGGGTCAGGCGGCAGGCGGCATTTCGTCAACCGCGAGCGGTAGGGGGAGGTTGCCGGTGAAAACCGCGCCGTGCGGCGACTGATTGTCCGCGGTGAGATCGCCGCCGTGGGCGCGGAGGATGCGACGGGCCACGGTCAAACCGAGCCCGGCGCCGCCGGTGCGGCGGTTGCGTGAGGACTCGCCCCGGTACAACGGCGTAAATAGATGCGCTAGATCGGCGGCCGCGATGCCCGGTCCGGTATCGGTGATGGTGAACCGGACGCGATCACCGTTGACGTGACAGCCGACCCGCACCTCGCCACCGTCCGGGGTGTAGCGCACGGCGTTGTCAAGCAAATTCTCAATGGCGCGGGTCAGAAGATGGCTGTCCCCCTCGACTGGACAGCGGCCGCTCGGGTCCAGCAGGGTAATTCTCACCCGCTTGGCGGCGGCTTGGGGTTGCAATCCATCCACCAGGCGGTGCAGGAGCGGGGTGAGATTGAGCGGCTGTTGATTGGGCGCCTGGTCGAGATACTCAAGCCGGGCGTAGTTAAACAGATCGGACACCAGCCGTTCCAGGGCCGCCGCCTTCTCCTGGGCGCCGCTGATGTAGCGCGCTTGCTTCGCGGGCGTGTCGGCGAGGCCCTGGCTGAGCCCCTCCAAGTAGCCGCGCAGGGAAAAGAGCGGCGTCCGCAGATCATGGACCACCGCGCCGATGAAGAGGCGCCGCTCCTGCTCTAAGGCCGATTGGTGTTGGAGCGAGGCGCGAAGCTCACCGCTCATCGCTTCGAACGCCGTGCTGACCTCCGCCACCTCACGGATCCGGGACGCCGGTAAGGTGATCTCGAGATCGCCGGCGGCGACCCGCCGTGCCGCCTGGCTCATGGCGGCCAGCGGGTTGGTCACGGTCCGGCCCAGGAACCAGGCGATGGCGGTGATCGTCACCAGCAAGGCCACCAACGCCACCACCGGCACCAGGGCAACCGTGGCCCACGGCTGGTTGTCGGGGTAGAGGTAGGCCGAGCGTTCCCGTTCGCCCTCGATGATCGTCAGCGAGCGATCGGGTCCGTCCCCATCAAAATTGTTGGCTCGCAACGGCCGCGTCGTGCTCCGATAGACTTCTTGGCCATCTTCGACAAGGAGGACCGCCACCCCAGTGTCGACCAGTGCATTCGTGGCGGCGGCTTGCCAGGCCGGATCATGCCACTGACCGGCGCCGGCCTGGGCCAACTCCATCGCGGCGTCGAACTCCGGCGGCGTGACGCCCACGACATGGAAGTAAAAGGCCAGAATGGCGAAGGTGGGGACCACGAAGACGGTCCCCAAGGCCAGGGCCAGCCAAGTGCGCATGGCAAACGAGCGACGGCGAATCCGGGCGATCATGGCCGCCGCTCTCCCTCGAACCGGTAGCCGACCCCCCACACGGTCACGATGTGCTCCGGCCGGCTCGGGTCATGCTCGATCTTCTCCCGCAGGCGGCCGACATGGACCGTCACGGTATGGCGGTCGCCAAACTCGCCCCACAACCGGGCAAAGAGCTGCTCCCGGGTGAAGACCTGCCGCGGGCGCTCGGCCAGCACTTGGAGCAGATCAAATTCGCGGGCCGTGAGCGCGATCGGCTCGCCGGCCACCCGTGCTTCGTGGGCGCGGAGATCGATCACGAGGCGGCCAAAGTCGAGCACGGCCGGGGTTTGCGGCTCGTCGCGACGGGAGCGGCGCAGCACCGCTTTGATCCGGGCCACGACCTCGCCGGGAGTGGCGGACTTGACGATGTAATCGTCGGCGCCGAGGCCTAGGCCGCGGATCTTGTCGCTGTCCTCGTGGCGGGCACTGAGGAAGAGGACCGGCACATCGCCTTGCCCGCGCAGGCGGCGGACCACGTCAAACCCCGACAGGCCGGGCATCATCACATCGAGCAGGACACAATCGACCGGCCGCGCGGCGGCTAACGCAAGCGCCATCGCGCCATCGCCGGCGGTCAGCACGGTGAACCCCTCCGCTTCCAGAAAGTCGCGCATTAGCTCGACGATCGCGTCCTCGTCGTCCACCACCAGGACCGTGGTCTGGCTTTCCATTGCTCCTCGTCTCCCGGCGCGTACATCGGATCGCTCGCCAGTTCCAAGTATTGAGGAACAAAGCGCCGATTGCTAGGGAAAACGGGCCACCTCATCACATGTTGATTCGCTGTTTATCGTTTGTTGAGGGTTTTCCGCAGGTGATGTTGAGGCTCGCCTCCCACACTCAATCCAGGTGAGCGACAGCCGCCGGAAAGGAGAGAAGCGAGCGATCGCCATGGCAACTTTTGATTCAGACACGGCCGATTCCGTCGCACGGGGAGGAACGTCAACAATGCATCGGATGCAACACTACCTACACCGTCTGGAGGTGAGCGCGGGTGGCTGGTTAAATCGAGTCAGCGTCCCGTTTCTCCAGCTCAGCTTGGGGCTGATCTTTATCGGCTTCGGCCTCTTGAAGTTCGTACCGGGCCTGAGCCCCGCCCAGTCCTTAGTCGAGCAGACGATGACGACACTCAGCTTTGGCCTAGTGCCCGCGTCGCTGGGCACGGTACTCGTCGCCAGCTTGGAGACCGCGATCGGGCTCTGCCTGCTGATCCCCGGCTTGACCCGCCTCGGTGTGGCGTTGCTGGGAGTGGCGATGATCGGGATTTTGTCTCCGCTCATCCTGTTTCCCGGTCAGCTCTTTGGCGGGCCCCTGAACGCCCCAACCCTGGTCGGGCAGTACGTGCTCAAAGATATCGTGCTGCTGGCGGCGGCGATGGTCGTCGCGGCGCGGGCATTGGGCCACGCTCGCTCGAGGTCGTCACCCAGCCAGGAGACTCGGACCAGTCAACCAGGCGGCCGGCGGTTGGTGGGCCAATCGTAGGCATCGTTGAGGCGTGGCGCGGATGCTCCGTTGGGGCGCCGCGCCCACATCGAGTCAGTAACGTGAACAGGAGAGACAACCGTGTCGCACACCGCAACCAATTCAGGCTCCGGCCGCTGGCCACGTCGATTGGCCATCGCCGCCGTGGTCCTGGCCGTACTCGGGATCGTCGGCGCCCTTTTCGTCCGGAGCCAGTTCGAGCTTGGCCCGGCCGTGACCGGGGTGACGGAGGTCGCCGTGATTGACGACCGCTTTGAGCCGGCGGTGATCGAGATTCCCGCCGGCACCGAAGTGCGCTGGATCTGGCAGGGCCAGAACGAGCACAATGTCGTCGGCGGTGGCTTCGATTCACCGGTGCAGGCCGCGGGCGAACTCGCCTACACCTTCCGTGAGCCGGGCACGATCGACTACCAATGCACGCTGCATGCGTTCATGCGCGGCCAAGTGATCGTGACGCCAGATGAGACCGCCAGCGTTCAACCACCGGCAGCGGGAGCGGCGGCGGTGAGCGCGACTGGTGCCGCGTTCAGCCAATAACCGCGATCGCGCCCGGAGCCAGAGCAGTCTGAATCACTCCCCGGTGGCGAGGTCGGAGCCGAGGTAGGCGGTGTAGATC
>JACCYK010000588.1 GCA_013696525.1 Chloroflexia bacterium | reverse complement strand
CGACAGTCATCGCCGATAATGAGACAGCAATAATGACAGTCACACCGCAACTGATCGAATGGTGGCGTAATGGTGTCGGATAACGACACGTCGGGAATCGGGTGGGGACAATGAGGACAAGTAGTTGACCAATGGACAATCGGCTGGTATACTCGTGGCAACGGGTCGCCCGCATGTTGACTCGTCGGCACAGACGCCGGTCGGTACCCGGCCGATCTCGGCGGAGGGTCAGCAGCTATGGCGCATGTGAGTCCGGACTTCGGGGTTCTCTTGAAGGGGTTGCGCGAGACGCGGCGGGTATCGCAAAGTAAGCTCGCCGAGCGGGCGGATTTCGATCACAGCTATGTGAGCCGGTTGGAAAGCGGGGCCCGCATGCCAACGCGGGATGCGGTCGAGCGCCTCGCCCACGCGATGGCCTTGTCACAGATCGAAGAGGACGGCTTGCTTGCCGCCGCCGGCTTCTTGCCGCGGGACGTGGCGAGCCTGTTATCCGACGAGCCGGTCATCGGCGAGGTGCTCGACCTGTTGCAGAACGACGCGGTCCCGGCGGAGTACCGGGAGAACATGCGACAGGTCCTGCGGCTCCTCGCCGAGCAGGCCCGGTTTGCGGTCAAAAGTGGTGCGCCGACCGGCTTGACGGGTGTCGCGGCATAATCGGTTCGCGTGTCGAGGGTTTGGAGGACGATCACGGCGCGGGGGCATGCGGGCTCCCGCGCCGTGGCGCGTGGGTTGGCTTCCGGCAGCTAACGCCGGCGATCACCACGACGGCTGATCCCACGGCGGACGAGCGGCTATACTGTACGTACATCCCCGCGCCGAGCGTCCCCGACATCTCGTTGTCGGCAGACGTGCTCGCTTCGGAGGTCATTGGTGGCCGAGTTCGCTCACCTGCATCTGCACACCGAGTACTCACTCTTGGACGGTATGGGTCGGACCGCTGAGTACCTGGCGCGGGCAAGCGAGCTCGGGCTCAAGCACCTGGCGATTACCGATCACGGCGTCATGTACGGGGCGATGGAATGGTACAAGGCGGCGACCGCCGCCGGCGTCCAGCCAATCGTGGGCATTGAGGCGTACCTGGCGGAAGGTGACGCCTCGGCCCGCGAACGGAAGTCGTATCATCTCCTGCTCCTTGCCGAAAACGAGACCGGGTATCGCAATTTGCTCCGCCTGTCCTCGCGGGCGATGCTCGAGGGCTACTATTACCGGCCGCGGATCGACCTCGACATGCTGGCGGAGCACAGTGCCGGGATCATCGGCACCTCGGCATGTTTGAGCGGACCGGTTGCCGGCAATCTCTTGCATAACCAGCCGGAGAAGGCTCGAGACTACGCTGGAAAGCTCGCCGAAATCCTCGGACCAGACCATTTCTTTATCGAGCTTCAAGATCATGGGATCAAGGAGCAGCACACGGTCAACACTGATCTCGTGCCGCTCGCGAGGTCGCTGAACTTGCCCCTGGTCGCCACCAACGACGTCCATTATTGCAATCGCGAAGACTCGGCAACCCAAGAGTTGCTCGTCTGCGTCCAGACGAACACCACGATCAACGATCCGAAGCGTCTAAAGTCGGACACCGATCAACTCTTCCTCAAGAGCCCGGAGGAGATGACACGGCTCTTCGCGGCCCAGCCCGAGGCGATCACCAACACCGTTCGGATCGCGGAGATGTGTTCGCTCGACCTTGGCTTCAAGGGGTATCACCTGCCGTCGTTCCCGATCCCCGACGGACTGACGGCGGAGCAATATCTCGAAGACTTGTGCCGGGCCGGGGTCCGCCGCAAGTATGGTCACGACGACGGGGTCGTTGGCGATCGCCTGCGGTATGAGCTCGATGTCATCAACTCGATGGGCTTCACCAGCTACTTTCTCGTCGTCTGGGACTTTGTCCGATTTGCCCGCGAGCGCGGCATTCTAGTTGGACCCGGCCGCGGCTCCGCCGCCGGCAGCATCGTCACCTATTCGCTTGACGTGACGGCACTTGACCCGCTGAAGTACGACCTCATTTTCGAGCGGTTCCTCAATCCATCCCGCATTTCAATGCCGGACATCGACATTGATTTCGCCGACGATCGGCGGAGCGAGGTCATCGAGTATGTCGTCCGGAAGTATGGCGAGGAACGGGTGGCTCAGATTGTCACCTTTGGCACCATGGCGGCGAAGGCCTCGGTCCGGGACGTTGGCCGGGCGATGGGGTGGAGCTTCGGCGACACCGATCGCGTGGCGAAGCTGATCCCGGGCGGACCAGGCGTCACGATCGCGAGTGCGATGGCGAAGGTACCCGAGCTTCAGCAACTCTACGACGCTGACCCGGCCGTGCGAGAAGTCGTCGATGCGGCGAGGCGATTGGAAGGGATTGCCCGGCACGCCTCGACCCACGCCGCGGGCGTGGTGATCTCCCGTGATCCGTTGGTCGAGCATGTGCCGTTGCAGCGGGCCGGCGGCAAGAGTGAAGGGGAAATTACCACCCAGTATCCAATGGGACAGCTTGAGGCGTTGGGTCTGCTGAAGATGGACTTCCTGGGCCTGAAGACGCTAACGGTGTTGGGGAAGGCGGTTGATCTCCTGCGCGACGCCGGGCACGACATATCCCTAGAGTCCATCCCGCTGGAGGACGAGAACGCATTTATCCTATTGTGCCGGGGAGAGACAGTCGGAGTGTTCCAGCTCGAAGGGGGAATGACGACGCGGATGACGATCGATGTCGCCCCGCGTAGCTTTGAAGACCTCATTGCCTTGATGGCTCTGATTCGGCCCGGCCCCATGGAAATGGCGCCGGACTACATAGCCCGCAAGCACGGCCGCACGCCGATCGCCTTTATGCATCCGGAAATGGAATCGATCCTGGCTGAAACCTATGGCGTGGCGCTGTACCAAGAGCAGGTAATCCGGATCGCCAACGTGCTGGCCGGTTTTTCAATGGCGGAAGGCGACGGCCTGCGCAAAGCCATGGGG
>JACCYK010000576.1 GCA_013696525.1 Chloroflexia bacterium | reverse complement strand
ACTCACGACTCACGACTCACGACTCACGACTCACGACTCACGACTCGAAGGGACGACGGTGGTTGACGACATGAAACCGAAATCGAATGGATTAGGCACGATCGTCGTGCTCAATCGAGACTTGATGTTCGGGGTTCGCATCGCGAACCAGTTGCGCGCGGCTGGCTACACCGTGAGCTTTGCCCAGAAAACGAGCGAGTTTGTCAGCCGGCTGCGGCTGGCCGACCCGAAGGCGGTCCTGGGTGTCGTGGACATGAACACGCCGGTCGAGTGGCCGTTGATCCAGGCGCTGGTGCTCGACACCTCGAATGCGACGCCGCTACTCGGGTTTGGGCCGCATCTCGATGTCCCCGGACGCCGGGCGGCGAAGGCGGCGGGCGTCTCCCGGATCGTGACCAACGGTGAGTTCCATCACGACACGATCGGCTTCGTCCGCCGGTACGCCAAGGCGATGTGAGCCGAGCCCCGCGATCGCGATGAGAGAAGTTTGAAGCTGCCGGCGATTGCCGAGCGGCTCAATTGTTGTCCGCCATCCGTGCTATACTCATGTGTACGTACACCCGCGACGGCGATGCCGTGACGTCCTACCCCGCCATTGGTGAGGTTCCAGGGGAGGATCGCTCGTGGCGACGACTATCGGCCAAGCGGAAACTGAGCTCCGGCAGGAGCGTGGCCGAGAGGCTGTCGATCTCGGGCCGCCCGCGGACGATGCCGAGCTGACGATTACGGCGGCGGTTGAGCTGTTCTTCGGCGATTTGCGGTTGGCGCCGCGGTCAAAGAAGACGTATCGGCATGGCATCACCAAGTTCTTACGTCACCTCAGCCAACATGAGGGCATCGACCCCAACGTGGCTCCGGTCTCGGCGATCCAGGCCGAGCACGTCACCATGTTCGCGGCGCTGCTGGTTCCTCCCGACATTCGCAGCCCGGAGGAGGTATCGCAAATGCGCACCGCGCAGAACAACATCTCGGCGGTGCGGAAGTTCTGCGCTTACCTGTCAAGCTACGATCTCAACCCGGGGCTCTCCGGCGATCGCCTCCGGACCCGGATTTCGGCCATGATGCCCCGCTTCACGCCGCCGCCGCCGGACGTGAAGCTGGCGGACCTCGACACGATCGTGGAGTACGTCAACCGGCGGCCGCGCGAGCAGCGGCCGCACCTGGACCTCCGCCGGCTCAAGGTGCGCGCCATGATCCGCTTCCTGTTCCGCTCCGGGGTCCGGGTTTCCGAGCTTTGCGCGCTCCGGCGCCGGGATATTGATCTGGCGGGCGGCTCCGCCAGCATTTACCGGGCCAAAGGCGGCAAAAGCCGCACGGTCCACTTCGATGTCGGGACGGCCGAAGCGCTGACCGCGTACTGGACTGCCCGGGGCGACGCCAGCCGGGGCTCCGGCGCGTTGCCGGCGTTTAGCGGCCGGGACAAGGTGGGGTTGGCCGGATCCGCGATAAGCCCGCGCACCGTCGAGCATATCGTGGCCGAGCTAGCGGAGGCCGCCGGGGTCGAAAGCGATGTCACCCCGCACTCGTTTCGGCACGGCCTGGCGACCGAATTGGTCCGGCGTCGGGTGCGGGAGTCGACGGTACAGACCATTTTGGGTCATGCTTCCCCGGCCACGACGCGGATCTACGTGCATAAGACCGCGATGGAGGTGGCCGAGGAGTACCAAGATGCCTTTGGGCCGTATCGACCGCCGCCGGGAACGGGGTTCAACTGAGACGTCCAGCCGGTGGCCGGGAGCGGGGCATGACGTGGCCCGCCGGGGCGCGGCCCTCGGCTCGCTGTTCGTTTCAATCCTCTTGATAACGGGCTGCAATACGGGATCGATGAACGAGGCCAGGCAGTCGCAAGCATTCGATCAGGCGGTCGAGACGCCGCGGCTCTCGGCCCAGCAAGCGACACGGACCGCGCAAACGTTCTTCGAGCCCACCGGCACGCCAGACCCCACGCCTCCGATGCCACCAATGTTGGATCAGTTGGTCCTCACGCTGGGCGTCGGCCCGGACGGGGCGCCGTCAGGGAGCTACCTGAGCGTCCCGGCCGATGCCGGTACCGCGTTTGCCGCCGCCCGGCTCCGCGATGTTCATCCCGGCCAGGTGGTGTCCGCGAGCTGGACCGACGCCTTTGGCAACATCGTCGGCGCCGTCGAGGTGGAGCTGACGACCCCGGCCGACACGCAATGGGTGGCCCTGCCGCTGACCCTCAATGGTGGGCTTGGCGGCGGCGAGTACGCGGTCTATCTCTTTGGCGGCGGTCGCCAACTGGGATCACTCGCCTTCTCAATCTCGGGGCCGGGCAGCGGCGCCCAACTGCTGCCCGACCTCCCGGCAAACCCGCAAGCGCGGTCGACCATGTCGCCACCGCAGGAGCGACGGCGCGACAACAATCAGAACCAAGGCCAGGATCAGAACGACTGGGAGCAACAACAGTCCGACGGCGAATGGCAGCAAGAAGGCGAGTGGCAGCAAGAGCAGTGGGACGATGGCTCGCAAGACCAAGGGGCGCCGGTCGAGGGGCAGTCTCCCTCGGATTGGGATTGAGGACGAACCGTGCTCCACCCGCTCCGCTCACAGGTCCCGCGCAGCGGCCGCATCGGCGATGACGATCAGCTTCTCCGGGTTGGGGCGAAGGAGTGATGCCGGCACCGCTGGTGAGATTGGCCCCCGTAAGGCCGCGTGCAGGATCCCGGCTTTGGCCTCGCCGCTGGCCATCAACACGATTTTGGCCGCATCGAGCAGCGTGCCGACGCCGATCGTCATCGCCCGCGAGGGGGCGGGGAAGGTGCCCTGCCAATAGGCCGCGGCCTGGTCCCGCGATTCGGGGGTCAGATCGAGCACCCGCGTCCGCGAATCGCGGGCCGAGCCCGGCTCGTTGAAGGCAATGTGGCCATTGGCACCGATCCCGAGCACCGCCAGGTCAAGGCCGCCGGCGCGGATGATGGTGTCTTCATATGCTTGCGCTTCCGCCTCCGCATCGGCCGGCTCGGAGGGAACGGTGTGGACGTGCGCCGCACTGACGCCGGCCGGGGTGAAGAATTCACGAAAGAGCCAGCCGGTCAGGCTGTTCGGGTCCTCCTTCGAAACGCCCAGGTACTCGTCGAGGCAAAAGAACCGCGTCCGCGAGAAGTCCGTCGTACCCGCCCGAGCCCGCCGCGCGAGCTCGGTGAACATTCCGAGCGGCGTGCTTCCCGTCGGCAGGGCGAGCACCGCGTCCGGCTTGTCACGTATGGTCTCACTCACGACATCGGCGGCGGACCGGGCGAGATCGGCGGCGGTTGGCACGATCCGCAAGGTGTATTCGTTCGATACCCGCATCGTCATCTCCAGAATTACGGCTGGCTTCTCGGCCCCTGCCCCGTGGATGATACCCAAGCGGGGGTGGTGCTTGCTCCGCGTCTTGCCAACCCGCGATCAGAGGAGAGCGCATGAGCGATCGTGGGCAGCCGCGGTGGTCAACCGGAGTTGATATTGAGGCGGCCCTGGCCCTGATTGACGAGTGGATCGTGCCGCAAGGCCCAGCCGGGGCCGGGGCGGTCGTCTGGCACCGGGGCGAGGTCGTCGCCAGCCGCTACGCGGGGGAGGCCCGGCCGGGAGTGCCGGTCACCGCCGAGACCATCTTTGGCATGGCGTCGATCACCAAGCCGATCGCGGCAACCACGGTGATGACCCTGGTGGAGCGTGGCCTGGTCTCGCTCGACGAGAGCGTGGTCCGCTTGGTTCCGGACTTCCGGATGCGGCCGGGTGAGGATGGAACCGGCATCGTGCCGGAGCTGGAACGGATGCGGCCGACGATTACGGTCCGGCAGTTGCTGGCGCATGCCTCTGGCCTACCGGAGGACTTGGCGGCGCGCGATGACCGCTACCCCGAGCCGACGGACCTCGATACCATCGTCACCGCGATGTGCCGGGCGCCGCTCCAATCGGCGCCGGGGGCGCGGGTGCGCTACTCCAACACCGGCTATGGCGTCGTGACTCGGCTTGTCGAAGAGGTGACGGGTGAATCGTTCTGGACCGTGACCAGGCGGAACGTGCTTGATCCCCTCGGCCTACCGGACATCGTCGCCAGGCCGGGGGCCGACCTGGCAATCCGGCTGGCGATCGTCGGCGATGCGGCGCAAGCGGGGACCGCGGTTGAGATGTACAACAGCGACTATTGGCGATCCCTGGCGGTGCCGTGGGGCGGACTATTCGGCACACCGGCGGCGGCGGTTAGGTTCGCCGCCGCGTTCTTGTCGCA
>JACCYK010000574.1 GCA_013696525.1 Chloroflexia bacterium | reverse complement strand
CCACTCTTGCACCAGATGCGCCTTGTAGCCGGTGCGAAAGAACCGCTCCGTCCCGCCAAACAAGCACGGATGGTGCTCGTGCCAGCCGAAGCCTTCGCCCGAGCGGAAGGCGTCGCGGATCTTCGGTTCGGCAACCATCATGGCGTAGAGGGAGTCGAAAATTCCCGCGAGGAAGACCGGGCTGTCCTCATCGGCGAGCACCATCGCCTGCGCGGTCGTCATCGCATACGTATCGGCATCGGCGTCATAGCTGACGTAGCCGGAGGCCGCTTGCGCCGCCAGCCACTCGCGGACAAATCGTTCGGCGGTGCCGGTTTGGGTTGCCAAGTCAGCGGACGAAAGGGGTCCCGAGGCGGCGAGCGTTCGATAGAGACCCAGCTTGTCGCCCAGGAGCATCAGCGGCGCGTTCGTGGCGGCGCCGAGATCGCCGACCATTTTGCCCAAGAACTCGTTCAGCTGCGCTTCGTCAACCGGGGTGGTGGCAGTGCCCATCGCGCGTTGCTCCTTGGCGTTTGCCGGAGCGCACGGCTGCCCCCGGCTAGCGGAAAGCTCGGCTCAGGCCGGAAGCGCGGGGTCCGACATCGCGGCGCGGGCGACCAAGAAGCAACGGAGCGCCGGATGCTTAACTGTTTGAGGTAGTCTATCCTACCACAATCCGGGCGCGAATGATGGGTGATCCAGTACGGATCGGAGAGCAAGATTCTCCGAGTAGCGTGGAACGCGCGTCCGCCAACCGATTCGCCGTCGCGGAAACAGTCGATTCGGATGACGACGGCAAGCCGCGGTGCCCGCTGGGATGAATCATGGACAACTTGGTAGGGCGCGCGGGAACGCGGGCGGCTGAAGGTCTCGGTGGTCGCCGCGCTCAGACCTGCGCTCGGAGCCAGTCCATCGCGACGGGGCAAGCGTCCAAGATCGAGATGTGACCGTCGTGGGGACGGAGCCAAAGCTCTGCCCGCCGGCAGTGGCGTAGCAGCCAGTCGCCATGCGCCGGCGGCACCACGCGATCCTGTCCGCCCTGCACGATCAGGACGGGGGCCGTGATGTCCGCCACCGAGAAGCCCCACGGCGCCACGAAAGCCAGATCGTCGGCGATCACGCCGTCGCCGCCGGCGGCCGCGGCCAGGCCGACGTCCTCGCTCAGCGACGACCAGGCGCCCGCTAGCGCGGCATAGTCGCGCGCGGTGAAGCTCTCCGGATTAAACTCCGCCGTTGCCTCATAGCGCTCGCGGGCGGCCCGGCCGGCCACGGCCGCGCGCAGGGAGGCGCCGTCGCCGGCCATCCCGCCAAACCAGTCGATGCCGTCAGCGGCGAAGGGGGCCAGACCGGCGAGGCACGCCACGCCCGACACGCGGGCGGGCAAAAGGGCGGCACAGGCGAGGGCATGCGGACCCCCACCCGAGGCGCCCATCATCGCGAATCGGCCAAGCCCGAGCGCGTCGGCAAGGTGGGCTACATCCGACCCCGCCGATGCTACGTCCCTATCTGGTTGGGGAGACGACCCGCCGTAGCTGGGCCGGCCGTAGGAAAGCAGGCGAATGCCGCGGTCGGCCGCCGCCGCGAGAAGGGGCGCGAGCGGAGCGCCGGTTTGGGGCGAGCCGTGGTGCCACAACAACGTAAAGGTGCTTGTTGCGGAATCGTCGGCGCTGTCGTGAACTCGTAGCACACGGCCGTCGGGGAGCCGCAAATCCTGAACTGAGACCATGTGCATCTCCGCCGACGCTCCCGGTTCGGGGTTTCCAACCACCTGATCCTATATCAGCCCGGGCTTGGCCGGTGGACCAAGCAGGTGACCGGCGCCGATCAGCATCGGATTGACGAGCGCATACCAAAACACCAGGCATCCGGTGCTTTCACCGGCCGCCTGGTGTCGAATGGCCGCTATTGGAACGGTTCTACGGATTGGTGTTGGCGCCGAATCCCGGGTCGCTCATGCCATTGACCGGGCCTGATAGCAACAGCTCGGAGGGGGCCGCGACGCTCGGATCAACCGGCACCGCCTGGACCTGGATGCTCTGGCTCTCGGTCAACGGTTGGTCAAAGGTCACCATGACCTGGCCCTGGCCCCGCTCATTGAGCGTGACATTGCCGATCGGCTCGATGGAGCCGTTATTGTTCATCAGAATTTGTGCCGAACCGCCCGCATCCCGCGTGTTGAGGTCGACTTGGACGATCGCTTCGGTCTGATCTGGAGAGAGGAGAAACTGTCCTTCCGCTTGGGGCGCGGCGGCCTGCGGCATCAACTGGACCGTTTGGACGTCGCCCGACGCGAAGTTCGCGAGTGTGGCTCTGAGGCTGGTCAGTTCCGACGTTTGCGACGACATCGCGGTCTCTTGGGCCGTCATCTGAGATCGGAGCTGGAGTGACCAGCCACCCACGAGGACCAACGCCAGGAGGAGCGGGGTGGCGACGATGGCGGTCATCCAGCTCGAGCGTGCGGCCGATGCCGCCAGGTAGCGTGGGGGCGGATTACCAACGGGGGAGCGCGCGCCACCGGCACCGGGACGCGATGACGGGATGGTTTGAATGGGTAGTTCGGGAAGGCGCGTCCGCGCGGTCGGCAACGCGGCCGCCGCGGCCGCCTGTTGGGAATGGGCGATGCGGGCGAAGAGCGTAGCCTTCACGTCGGGAGCGGGCTTGAGTTGGGATGACACGGCAAACGGGAGCATGCCAACGGCGCGGACATCGTGGGAGACGCGCTCGGCACAGGCTGGGCAGGTGCGAAGGTGATGGTCGATCACCTGCCGCTCGGCCGGCTCCAACGCGCCGAGCGCGTAGCCAGCCGCATCCACGTCGTCGATGTGACTGCCACCCAAGGTTGCCACCCGGTAGCGGGGTCGAGCCGCTCCATGCTGCCCGCGGATGTCGCTCACACTAACTCCTGTCCGTGTCCGCCCAACGAGTCGCGGAGCTTCTGTAGTCCCAATCGCATTCGCGTTTTCACGGTTCCCAACGGTTCACCCAGTCGATCGGCAATCTCACGTTGGGTCAAGCCCTGGTAGTACGCCAGCTCAATCGCTTCTCGCTGAGCGGTTGGCAACTCTCGCAACGCCTCCGCGATCGTGTCTCGAAGCGCCCCGAGCCAAGCCTCATCCTCGACGTTGGCGCCGGTGCTGGAATCGGCGACCGTCGCCAGGAACGCTGCTGGTTCCTCGCTATCGGCCTTCTGCGGGCGGCGGCGACGCCGGCGAATCTCATCGATCGCCAGATTGTGCGTGATGCTCAACAACCAGGTGACGAAGGTGCCACGCCCTGCGTTGAACGCTTTTCCCTGCTGCCACGCCCGAAAAAAGGCCTCCTGCAGGACCTCCTCGGCAACCTGCCGGTCGGCGACCAAGCGAAAGGCGAACGAGAGGACCACGCTCGAATAGCGGTCGTACAGGATTTCGAGCGCATGCGCGTCGCCCTCCGCGGCGCGACCGATCAGCTCGGCGTCACTCAACTCGATGAGGCTGGTTTCCACCTTAGACCTCATCACCAGCACACGGCGCGAGCGCCGCTGTCAACTGGCTCTGGTTCGGTATACGCCGGGACCATCGCATTTGGATTTCTCCGCCCCACCCCGTTGCGGGCGGAGCCGCCGTCGGTGGCGCGGTGAGCCGACCACGTCCGAGCTCGGCCGCGCCAGCGACACGGATGCAGTCTACCCCATGCCCCGGCCAAATCCGGTCAGGAGCGGTCGACCTCCTACTGACCGCCGGGGTCGGGGTCGGGTGTCCCGAGCCCAAGCGCTTCCCGCGCCTCCGCCACAACGAATAAGGAGCCGGTGATGACAATGAGGTTACCCGGTTGCGCCAGCGCCTTGGCCCGCGTCACCGCTGCCGCGACCGATGGTTGGACTTCAATCGCGACCGGAAATACCGATAGTCCAGTGGCGATGAGTGAGGCCGGGGCGGCCCGTGGGTTTCGGGACGTCGTGGCGATGGCGCGATTCGCGATCCAGGCAAGCTCGCGACCGAGCGATTCGACATCCTTATCGGCAGAGGTGCCCAGCACCAGGATCACGGATCGGCCGGGATACTCCGCTCGCACTGTTTCCGTGAGGGCACGAGCGGATGCCGGGGTATGCGCCCCGTCGAGGATTGCGACGACGCCGTTTGCCAACGGCACGGGTTCGAAGCGCCCGCTCAACTGAACCTGGCGGAGACCCTGGCGCGCATCACCCTCGGTGAGCGTGAAGCCGCCGGCGTCGAG
>JACCYK010000320.1 GCA_013696525.1 Chloroflexia bacterium | reverse complement strand
GGTCATCGTAGCGGCCGGCACCCGCCACCGAGCCGACCTTCGGCTGGGTTACGGTCGCTTCGTAGACTGGTCCGGTATAGTAATCGAGACCACGGGCCAGACTGAGATCGAGCTGGTAGCGATCGGCCGGTACCCCGAAGTCGGGCAGGTACGAAAACAGCTCATCCAGCTCAGCCAAGGCGGTGTCCGCGCCCGGAACGGCTTGCAGGCGAGGCCGCAGCTCACGCAGTAGGCCCCGTGGCTCACCGGTGGTGGTGACCAGCGCCAGGACTCGCCCCGCAACGTCGTCCGCCAGGCCGCCGGCGACCAGCTCCCGCCGCACCCCCTCGGGGCCGATCTTGTCCAGCTTGTCCACCGTCCGGTAGAGCGTGGCCGCCGCCTCGGCCGGCACCCCGGCGGCGCTGCCCAGGCTGGCCAGCAACCGCCGGTGGCTGATCCGGATCGTGAAGTTCGGCAGGCCGACCGCGGTCAGCGCCTCGGCCATGATCGCGACGACCTCGGCGTCGGCGAGCATCGAGGCGGTGCCGGCGATATCGGCGTCACACTGCCAAAACTCGCGAAACCGGCCCCGCTGCGTATTCTCAGCCCGCCAGACGGGGGCGATGTGATAGCGTTTGAAGGGCAGCACCAGGTCGTTCTGGTGCATGGCGACGACCCGGGCCAGGGGCACCGTGAGGTCGTAGCGGAGGCCGACGTCACGGCCGCCGTGGTCGGCGAAGTGGTACATCAGCTTCTCGTTCTCGCCCGCCTTGCCGGTCAGCACCTCCAGGTACTCCAGGACGGGCGTGTCGAGCGGCTCGAAGCCGTGCCGTTCAAAGACGTCACGGAAGCGGCCGATGATCCGCTGGCGGAGAATCATCTGGGCCGGGAGAAAGTCGCGGAACCCCTTTAACACACGCGGCTTACGGTCCACCATCGCGGAGCACACTTTCGCTAACGAACCGCATGTATCGGCGCCGCCGCCGCATTTCGGAGCGACCCCTCCCCAGCATGCTACCCCGTGGGCGGTCCTGAGTCGAGCGCCAAAGTATGGGTTTGGGTCTTGAGAATGCGCGACGACGATGACGGGCCGGGCAACCTTGCCTGGCCGAATACCAGGCACGATCATGGATGAGCAGAACCCTAGCCGCGCGAGCTGTGGCGACGACCGATTCACCCGACCGTGTTGAATCCTCGCGTGCTCGACTACGACGTGGCGGCGGCACGTTCAGGATGCTGTTGCATCATAACGAACGCGTGCGCGCAACTCATTGCCGGTCAATGGGTCTCCCGCACCGTCAGAAGGTAAGCAACCCACAACCAAATCATCGGCATAGTCATCGCTGTTGACCCGCAACAGCGCGGTGACAACGTCGAGCGCCTGGTCTTCAGTATCGTAGACCCCAAGCAGCCGATTGATACTCGCATCGAACACGCTGTACGTCGTATCCGTCATTCCGGCCTCCTTCGCTGGACTTCCTCTTTGAAATCCATTGCCAGGCACTGCTGCAATTCTTCAATGTCGCCGCGGATATCGTAATGCCCCGGTTCGATGCTGGGCTCGAACTCGACCCCGGAGCCTACAGGGATGTCGTAGCGAACGATCCATCTTGCCGAGCGGGCAAGGGAAGCCTTCTCTCGTGCCGTCTCGAGCGTGGACCACCCCGACAGCGCATCCCATGAGCGCAGCATTTCGTCTGTGGCATTCGGCGGCGGGATCCTGCCCTTCGCTTGCGATGACAAGTACTCTTTGTCGCCTGGGGGGAAACGCTCGGCGAATCTGTACAGTCCGATCGCGATTCCGGACCCCGCTTCGCCTCCTTAGCGCTTGAGCATACCATGGGCCATGACGTCTCTTGCCGTCCCATTCGGACACATCGCTTGGCCGGAGAGCTGGGCATGTCAGCCAAATCCGAACCCCCTCATGATGTCGGCTGGCCGCCCACGGTCTGAGATGAAAGCCTGCGACCATGATTACCTACGAAGGGTTTGCGTGTAACCTGGCATGAAGCTGGCGGGCGATCACCTCTAGAGCAACAGGTTGGCAGGTCAAGAAGGAGATCGGAAATGCAAATCATTCGCAGCAACGAAGGCCAGGTCAACCAAGGCACAACCTTCACCGGGGAGACGTGGCTGACGCGGTCGCTGCCCGAGCAGGAAGGGGACGGCACCACGGTCAGCGTGGTCCGCTTCGTCGACGGCGCCCGCACGAACTGGCATGCCCATCCGGGGGAGCAGGTGCTCTACGTCATCGAGGGGGAGGGGCGGGCCGGCACCGAGACGGAGGAGTTCCAGCTCTTCCCCGGCGACATCGTCTACGCCAAGCGAGGCGAGCGCCACTGGCACGGCGCCGCCGCGGGCAAGGACATGACCCACCTGAGCGTGACGAACGTTGGTCCGGCGGAGTGGTTTGAAGCCCCAGAGTGAGGCAGAGCGGAGGATCGCTCGGTCGTGCGCCGTGCTTCGTCCAAGACGCTCCCGACATTACGTTGGGAAATCGAAAAGCGCGTCAAGCGTGATCGAAAACTCGGGCACGACGAGGGAGCGGGCAACCGCGTCGACGACCGGCACCTCGGTATATTGACCGTCGACGAGGGAGAAGATCGTAACCTGTCGAGCCGTGGGATCGACGATCCAGTACTCGCTGACCCCGGCGCGCCGATAGCGATCCTTCTTCACGGTCAGATCACGGTACCGGGTCTCTGGCGAAAGCATCTCCATCACCAGATCAGGCGCGCCATCAACCACTTTCGGCCCAACGATGTGGCGCCTTTCCCATTCGATATAGAGAGAACATCCGGCTCGACCGCCGATTCCGGCGCCAACCGAACCGTAAGTGGCGCGATGCAAACAACTCCTCGCCGCGATCGCACGATCGATTCGAATGCGTACGCCACGTTGAGGATCGCCCATTGGTGATACGGGGTCGGGGTGGCGGCCACAAAAAGCTCCCCATCAATGATCTCAAGCCGAGCATGCTCGTATTCAGGCAGGTCTTGCAAGGCCACCAGGTCATCATAGGTGAGGCGGTTGGTGGTGGTTGCCATGGATTCCTCCTCTGCTCGTGGGCTGACCGAGAGTCTATCACGTCGCGCCGGACGGCTCGTGGGCGGAATCAGTCGTAGTCGGCCGGCGCCATCTTGAGATACCGCCACTGGTCGCCGTCATCGTGAAAGACCACGCTCGTTATCCCTGCGGCGGCAGTGAGATCGCTCAGCTTCCGGGTGCTGGCGACGAAGGTGGGGTGATCCTCATCGAGCCAGCGCCGGTCGTTCGCCGCGCGGGCCGGGGGGGGCGCCGGATTAGAAGGGCAGGTCGAAGAGGTCGTCCAACGCGATCGCGAAGTCCGGTACCACACCTGAGCGAGCGACCGCGTCTGTGATCGGCACCGTGGTGTACCGACCGTCGTGCAAAGCGTAGATCGTTACCTCTCGCCTCGAGACGTCGATGATCCAGTATTCCAGTACCCCAAATTGCTCGTAGAGCCGTCGCTTCTCGTTGAGATCCCGTCGTTTCGTGGCCGGAGAAAGCACCTCCATCACGAGGTCGGGGGTGCCATCCACCACCCGGTGACCGAGGATGCCATGCCGGTCACGCCTGACATAGACGATATCTGGCTCGACCACGTCTTCCGGCGAGAAGCGAACCGCGGTCGGAGCGGCGAAGACCACCCCCAATCGCTGGGGTCGAACGACTTGCTCTAGGGCGTACTGCACGTTCGTGATGACTCGCTGGTGGGAGAGAACCGGTGCCGGCGACACGAAAAGCTCACCCCCGATGATTTCGAGCCGATTGTGCTCATGTTCCGGCAGATTCTGTAATGCCACTAGGTCGTCATAGGTGAGGCGCTTGACGGTGACTGCCATGACTTCCTCCTCGTGCCGGTAGGCCAGAAGTATATCCTGCCCTCGCAGCCAGCCTATTTCGTCACCTCGAACACCAGATGCGCCAGCTCGGGGGCGATCAGCTTGCTCATCGCCAGTTGGACCGCGTTGCGCGAGCCGGGCATCGTCAGCACCAAGCGTCCCTTGTAGACCCCGGCGACGGCGCGGGAGAGCATGGCGGCGGCCC
>JACCYK010000539.1 GCA_013696525.1 Chloroflexia bacterium | reverse complement strand
TCGGTCACGCCGTCAAGTTCGCCCCCTGAAGACCGATATCCTATCATTGATGGATGGATCGACCCAGTCTCATCCCAATACGCCGTGTCGGAACGGTAAGCAGAATGCGTACCAATGATGTGACCCGATGTCCGGCGGACAGCATCAGTGCCGGGCGGATTGGGCCGCTGGCTTAGGCCCACTCGATTCCCCGCTCGCGCAGCAGGACCTTGAAGGATGCCGCGGCTTGACGGAAGAGGACCGGCCCGCTGGTGCCGGAGAAGGTGCCGGTGGTCGCCAGGTGCGGCTCCAGCGAGAAGACGCCGTCGAAGCCGGAGGTATGCAGCGCCGCCAGCGTTTCCGCGATCTGCCCATCGCCGGCGCCAGGCAGGACGACTTCGCCAGTGCCGCTCAGGGCATCCTTGACGTGGACCGCTGCGATGAACGGTCGCAACCGCGCAAACCCATCACTGAACGGCTGCACTCCAACCTGCACGAAGTTAGCCGGGTCCCAGACCGCTCGTAAGATCGGTGAATTGATGGACCTGAGGAGATCGTGGCAACGCTCCGGGGTGTCGCCGTAGATGTCCTTCTCATTTTCGTGCAGAAGCAGCACGCCGGACCCGTCCGCCGCCCGCACCAGCGCCTCCAGCCGCCGCAGCGCTTCGTCCCGGTGCTGGGCCGGATCATCCCCTTCGGGCATAAAGAACGAGAAGATGCGGATCACCGGCGCCCTGAGCGCCTTGGCGGTCGCCAGTGCCCGTCGAAACTCGGCCAAGTGCGGGGCAAAATCCGCCGCGATCTCGATCTTCCCGATCGGTGAGGCGATCGCCGCGACCCGCATTCCGCGCTCCGTGAGCATCCTCGCAATGCGCGCGACCTCGTCATCGGTGAGCGCCAGGACGTTCTTGCCCCACACCCCCCGGAGGTCCAGGTGCGTGATCGACTCCTGGGCCAGCGTCGCGAGCTGCGTGTCCAGCTCCGGCCCGATCTCATCGGCGAAGGCGCTCAGCTTCCACATCAGATCATGCTCTCCCTCGGTTCGGCAGGGGCCAGGAAGGTATCGACGGTTTGAATTGGCAGCGGTTCATTGCTCCATTTGAATTGATGCGCTAGCGTTTTCTCGCGATGCATTGACGGCGACCCGAACCTGGTACCAACGATACAGCTAGAATCGAAGCGACCTTATGAATCCTTGGCGAGAACCGTGCGCCGCAAACGTACCGATCGAAAGTCATATGCGAATAGAGGAGGTGGGTGCATCCCGCGAGGAGACATGCGATCATACAATTGGCGAGCTTCGTGATAGCTGGTCTCGCGAGGAGTATGCACCATGCTTCAGGCTGCCCCCCAAACAACGCGACCGGCCGCGCCATCTTCGTCCCGACACCGGTTCGAAAATGAAACCTTCCGAGGCCGTACCATCGAGATTGATGGTAACCAGTACATAAACTGCACGTTCATCAAATGCCGTATCGTCTTCACGGGATTCGAAGAAGGTGTGTTCGACGAGTGCAAGTTCATTCGTTGTGACTGGGGCTTCTCCGGCCCCGCGGTGAGTACGTTGAACTATCTTGCCGCCATCTACAATGGCTTAGGCGAAAATGGGCAGGATATGGTCGAAGGCATCTTCGAGAGTATCCGCCGCGGAATCGTTACATCAGGTGAACTGTTGTCATCTCCGACCGTGTCGCCTCCCGCGTCGGAATGACGGACGAGCCCGATGCTTCGCCGAACGTTGTCACCGATTCTCTCGCGATGGCGGCTTCGTCCGCGACATCGTTTCAGGGGATCGTCATCACTGATAGCCAGGGCGAGGGCGAGCAACGTCCTTATCTTGAGCTCAGTGATCAAGGCCTGAAGACCCAAACAACGCTTCATGTCCAGCACCTTGAACGGATTGCATCGGAGCACCACTTCCTCCAAGAGGCGAAGGACAAGGATGCTCGACGCGATCGTGAAGCGAAACAATTTCAGGACCGGCGAGATCGAGAGCGGAATATATTCAAGGTGGTCCTCATCGGAACAGGAGCCGGCCTGATCATTGGCTGCCTTGCCGTCTTTCTCAGCCCGGACGACGCGATTCAACGGTGGGGACAGTCGCTGATCACGCTGATCCTTGGCGCCCTCGTGGGGTACTGGGCTGCCACCAAGAATCCCACGAATGATGGCGGGGTTGCTTAGCTCTGACCGGCCACGACGGGTGATCTGGACTTGGGCATGTCTTCCACGAGTCTGGCGAACGATGAGTAGCCTTCGGCGAGGCACAGGGGCATAGCACTGCAATGAGCACATCGACCACCGACAGCCGCTTTCGTGGACATGTTGCACCGCGGACCGCACTCCTGCGGCAGACGGCGGAGCGCGCGATTCGCTATCTGGATGGTCTGGATGAGCGCCCGGTTACCGCGACGCCGGCCGCGCTGGCCCGGCTGGCCGGCCTCGATGAGCCGCTGCCGGACCAGCCGACCGATCCGAACGAGGTTATTGCCCTGCTGGATGAGATCGGCTCCCCGGCGACCACCGCCACCGCCGGCGGCCGCTACTTCGGGTTTGTGATCGGCGGGGCGCTGCCGGCGGCGGTCGCCGCCAACTGGCTCACCGCGGCCTGGGATCAGGATGCCGGCCTGGTGGCGCTGGCGCCCGGCGCCGCCTATCTGGAAGAGGTTGCCCGGGGCTGGCTGCTGGACCTGCTCGGCCTCCCCCCGGATGCCGCCGCCGGCTTCGTCACCGGCGCCACGATGGCCAACTTCACCGCCCTGGCGGCGGCACGGCACGCGGTGCTGGCCCGCGCCGGCTGGAATGTGGAAGCGGACGGGCTGTTCGGGGCGCCGCCGGTGACGATCGTCGTCGGCGACGAGGTGCATGTCTCGGTCCTGAAGGCGCTCAGCCTGGCCGGCTTCGGCCGCGAGCGGGTGGTTCGGGTTCCGGTCGATGGGCAGGGCCGGATGCGGGCCGGCGCGCTTCCCGCGCTGACGGGGCCAACGATCGTCTGTGCCCAGGCCGGCAACGTCAACTCCGGCGCCTTCGACCCGATCGCGGACATCTCCGCCCGCGCTCACGACCACGGCGCCTGGGTCCATGTCGATAGCGCCTTCGGCCTGTGGGCGGCCGCCGCGCCGGGGCGGGCCCACCTGGCCGAGGGCATCGCGGCGGCGGATTCATGGGCGACCGATGCCCACAAATGGCTCAACGTCCCTTATGACAGCGGCATCGTGTTCGTCCGCGATGCGAATGCGTTGCGGGCGGCGATGGGCGTCACCGCCGCCTATCTCGTCACCTCGGAGCGGCGCGAGCCAGGTGATTGCACGCCGGAGATGTCGCGCCGGGCGCGGGGCGTGGAGGTCTGGGCCGCGTTGCGGTCGCTCGGCCGGAGCGGGCTGGCGGAGCTGATCGAGCGCTGCTGCCGCCACGCTTCCCGCTTCGCGGCGGGGCTCGCCGCCGCCGGCCACGAGATCCTGAACGAGGTCGAGCTGAACCAGGTGCTCGTCTCCTTTGGCAGCCCGGAGCAAACCCGCCAGGTGATTGCCGCTCTCCAGGCGGACGGCACCTGCTGGTGCGGCGGCACCGTCTGGCAGGGGCGGACCGCGATGCGGATCAGCGTCTCCTCCTGGGCCACCACCGACGAAGACGTCGAACGGAGCCTGGCGGTGATGCTCGACCTCGCCGCCCGTGTCCAGCGGGCCTGACCACCGATCGTTACCTCGTGTGGCGGGCGCGACGATCGCCCAACACTCGCTTGCCGCTGCTCGCACCTTTATTTGACACGGTGCCCGGCCGGGCATAGATTGCACGCAGTCGCCGCCCCAGCGATGATGGCCCGAGGTTGGACGTACACACCGTCCTCAGCGATGAGGGCGCCAGGAGGCAATGATGACCGGCGTGAAATCCCCGACGATGATGGACGCATCCCGCTATGCCCGCCAATTGAAGCTCAACCGGCGGCACATGATCGCCGCCTCGGCCGGCGCCGCCGGCCTCGCCGCCGCCGGCCGCTCGGCCCGCTCCGTTCGCGCCCAAGACGCCGTCACCCTGACCCAGTGGTATCACCAGTATGGCGAAGCGGGCACTCAAGAGGCCGCCGCCCGCTATGCCGCCGAGTACTCCGAGGTCAACCCCGACGTCACCGTCGAGATGGTCTGGGTGCCGGGCGACTATTCCGCCACCGCCTTGCCCGCCGCCCTGCTGACCGATGACGGGCCGGACGTGTTCGAGGGTTCCCCCTCGCTGGCGATGGTCGATGCCGGCCAGATCGAGCCCCTGGACGACCTCTTCACCGAGGAGGTGATGGCCGACTTCAACCCGGTCAACATCGCCGCCGCGACCATCAACGACTCCATCTACGGCGTCAAGATGCTCGACGACCTCGGCTTGCTCTACTACCGGCGCAGCATCCTCGACGAGGCCGGCATCGCCCCGCCAACCACGATGGATGAGCTGATCGCCGCCGCCCAGGCGCTGGATACCGGCCGGGTCAAGGGGCTTTTCCTGGGTAATGACGGCGGCGTCAGCGCCCTGATCCACATCGCCCCCTGGTCGGCTGGCGTGGAATTCCTCGATGCCGCCAACAACGAGATCACCTTTGGCAACGAGCGGACCGTGGTCGCCTATCAGAAGGTGCGGGAGCTGCACGGCAGCGGCGCCCTCCTCGTCGGCGCCCCCACCGACTGGTGGGATCCCTCCGCCTTCAACCAGGGCCTGACCGCGATGCAGTGGACCGGCCTCTGGGCCATGCCCGGCATCCAGGCCGCGCTCGGCGATGATTTTGGCGTCGTGCCCTGGCCGGCGCTCGATGGCGACGGCAGCCCCGCCACCTTCTGGGGCGGCTGGACCGAGATGGTCAACGCCCGCGGCCAGCACATCGAGGAGTCGAAGGAGTTCGTCCGCTGGCTCTGGATCGAGAACACCGCCGCCCAGCAGGATTGGAACCTCGCCTACGGCTTCCATGTGCCGCCCCGGATCAGCGCCGCCGAGTCGGCCGAGCCGCTGCAGAGCGGCGCCCCGGCCGAAGCGGTCACGATCCTGAACGAGCACGGCCGGGTCCTCGGCCCGCTCTGGACCGGCGCCATGAACACGATCATCACCGACGCCCTCTCCAACATTCTCAACTCCGGGGCGGACATCGAGGAGACCGTGGCCACCGCCGCCGAGCAGTGCCAGGCCGAGCTGGACCGCAACCTCGCCTAACCCTGCCGCGGGCCGCGCGGCGCTCAACCCCCTACCCCCAACCCGTGGGGAGACACGATCGTTCCCCCGCGGGATTGGGGGTAGGGGTCGATCTCGCGGCGCCGGCGCCCGTGGTCGTTCTCACGACTTACGACTCACGACTTGTGACGACCGCCAGGGGGACGGAATGGGGACGAAGCGGGAGGCCACCTTCGCTTTTTGGGTCTTCATGGCCCCCATTTTGCTCGGGCTGCTCGTCTTCACCTTCGTCCCGATTGGCTGGGGCTTTCTCCTCAGCCTGTCCGATGCCCGCAACTCGGTCGATATCGGCAACTTCATCGGTCTCGACAACTACGCCTTCATGCTGCAAAGCCCGCAGTTTCAAGATTCGCTGATCACGATCATCATCTTTACCATTTTCATCGTGCCGCTGACGCTGTTCGCCTCACTGGGACTGGCGATGCTGGTCAATGGCGCCGGGTGGGGCCGCGGCATCTTCCGCACCGCCTTTTTCATCCCGACCGCCATTTCCTATGTGATCGCCTCGCTGATCTGGCGGATGGGCCTGTTCAGCGGCGTCCCCTCCGGGGTGATGAACGTGGTGCTCTACGAGTGGTTCGGGATCGAGGCGCCGATCTCCTGGATCACGAGCAGCAACCCGCCCTGGTACTGGCTGGTCCTGGTCACGGTCCGGCTCTGGCTCCAGGTCGGCCTCTACATGATTATCTTCATCGCCGGTTTGCAAGAGATCCCGCGCTCGCTCTACGAGGCCGCCTTCGTCGATGGCGCCCGCTCCGGCTGGATGACCTTCCGCCACATCACCCTGCCGATGCTGCGGAACACGCTGGTCGCCGTCCTCCTCCTGAACTTCATCGCCGCCTTCCAGGCGTTTGACGAGTTCTGGAACATCATGGGCGGCACCGCCGCCTCGGCCGGCAACCGCTCCTTGGCCCGGCCCCCCCTCGTCTATCTCTATCAGGTCGCGCTCGGCGATCAAGATTACGGCCGGGGCACGGCCGGCGCCTTCATCCTGACCGCGATCATTGTCGGCGTGACCCTGCTCCAGGGCCGCTTCTTCGGCTTCGGCCGGTCGACCTAAGCGGCGGGAGGCAACGATGGCGACCGTGCCCGGAGTCAATCCAACGCTCCCCGCGTCACCGGCGCGGCGGCTCCGGATCCGGTGGGGCGAAATCCTTCGTTATGTCGTGTTGGTCGCGCTGACGATCCTGTTCCTCTTTCCGTTCTACCTGATCGTCCGCAACGCCTTGATGACCCAGCCGGAGATCACCTCCTTTGAGTGGTCCTGGTGGCCGGCCATGCCCCAATGGAGCAACCTCGAGGTGCTGTTCAACGACGCCTCGGCCCCGATGGGCAGCGGCCTGCGCAACTCCGCCATCATCGCCATCGTCAACCTAGTCTTCCAGACCCTCTTCGCCTCGATGGCCGGCTACGCCCTGGCCCGGATTCCGGCCCGCGGCAAGACCCTCGTCTTCTTCGTCATCCTCTCGACCCTGATGGTGCCGAGCGCCGTCACCTTCGTCCCCAGCTACGTGGTGGTGGCGAACCTGGGCCTGGTCAACACCATCTGGGGGATCGTCATCCCGGGCCTGTTCAGCGCCTTCGCCGTCTTCCTCTTCCGCCAGTTCTACCTCGATTTCCCGGTCGAGATCGAAGAGGCGGGCCGGCTCGACGGCCTCGGCTACTTCGGCATCTACGGCCGGCTCCTCTTGCCGAACTCGATGGGCATCCTGATCGCCCTCGGCGTGCTGAGCTTTATCAATAGTTGGAACGCCTTCCTCTGGCCGCTCGTCGTCGGCCGCAGCCCCTCGAGCTGGACGGTCCAAGTCGTCCTCTCCACCTTCCTCACCGCCCAAACCATCAACCTGCCCATGCTCTTCATGGGCGCCGCCGTCGGCGCCCTGCCCCTGGTCGTCATCTTCCTCATCATGCAGCGCTACATCGTCGAAGGCGTCCGCCTCTCCGGCATCAAGGGCTGAGCGTCGCGGGCAATTGGCGGGCCGGACCAATTGCCATCCCCGGGCACCAACCGGCTGGCTTGACAGGGTGATGAAGCGGGCCATACCATTCAGTCTCACCAATGGCGAAATCCCTCCGGCGCCGGTGGGTCAGTCGAAGAATGCTCCGACGACCATGCGGAGGAAGTGGCGCGCCGCGGCGCAAGATCGAGGAGTGCGAAGATGCACGAACGCGAGGACCGCTTTCATTCGCCGTTGCTGCGCTCATCCCTCGAGCGTGGCCGAGCAAATCGCCGCCGGTTGCTGCAACGCTCGGCCCTGGCCGGCGCCGGTCTGGCCGCCGCCCCCTGGCTGGCGAGGATGCCCAGCCGGGCCGCCGCCCAGGAGATCGAGCGCACACCGTCGACCGCCACGGTCGACGGCACCCTCCGGGTGCTGCTCAAAGACGACTTCCATCCCGACCACAACGCCTTCATGCGGGCCGAGCTCGAAGCCTACGCCGAGCTCAACGGCTGGGCGATCGAGATCACCGACGTCGCCGGCTACCAGGGCGGCGGCGACCTCAACCAGGTGCTGCTGGGCTCGGTTCAGGCCGGCAACCCGCCGGACCTGCTGATCCACGAGGGGGGTGTCCGCAACTACGTCACCCTCGGCGTGGTCCAGCCGGTCACCGACATCGTCAATGAGATGATCGAGCTCTACGGCGAGCCGATCTATGGCGCCCGCCTCGATTCCGCGCTCGAGGATGAATGGTACGC
>JACCYK010000537.1 GCA_013696525.1 Chloroflexia bacterium | reverse complement strand
CCGCCGGGTCGAGGCCGTCTCCGCATGATTGTCTACCCCGCGATCGACCTCCGTGGCGGACGCTGCGTCCGGCTCGTCAGAGGCGAATTCAGTCACGAGACCGTCTATGAGGATGACCCCGTGGTAGCGGCAACGCGGTGGGCGGCGGCGGGCGCCGAATGGCTGCATGTCGTCGATCTCGACGGCGCGGTCGTCGGCGAGCCGGTGAATACCGACGCCATCCGGCGGATCCGGCACGCGGTCGAGATTCCGATGCAGCTCGGCGGTGGTTTGCGCCTCGAGGAGCACATCGCGGCCGCCTTTGACCACGGCATTGATCGCGTTATCCTGGGAACGACGGCGATTCGCTCGCCGGACCTGGTGCGGGACGCCGCCGCCCGCTGGCCGGGGCACGTCGCGGTCGGGCTCGATACCCGTGATGGCCGCCTCGCCGCCGAAGGCTGGTCTGACCAAACCGAGGCAATGGCCACCGATGTCGCCGTTGCCCTGGAAGCCGTCGGCGTTCGCCATTTCGTCTTTACCGACATCAGCCGCGACGGCACGCTGTCCGGACCGAACGTGGATACGCTTGAGGCCTTGGTCCGTGGCTTGGACGCCGGGATCATTGCCTCCGGCGGCGTTGCCACGCTGGACGATGTGAAGCTTGTCGTCCGGCGCGGCGCGGCGGGCGTGATTATTGGCCGCGCCCTCTATGATGGGCGAATCGATCTCGCCGCCGCGATCGCCGTCGCGGCCGCAACCGGAGAAGAAGCATGACCGTGTCGATGCCGAGCCAAAGCCCGACCCTGCTCGATGGCAGCACGACCTATCGCCGGGTCATCCCCTGCCTCGATGTGACCGAGGGCCGGGTGGTCAAAGGCATCGAGTTCGTCCAGCTTCGCGACGCCGGCGACCCCGTCGAAATGGCCTCCTTCTACGACGCCGAAGGCGCCGATGAGCTCGTCTTCCTCGACATCACGGCCTCCTCCAACGGCCGCCGCACCATGATCGACGTGGTCGAGCGAACCTCGGACCAGGTCTTTATCCCGCTCACCGTCGGCGGCGGCGTCCGCGCGGTGTCCGACATCCGCGAGCTGCTCTCGGCCGGGGCGGACAAAGTGTCGATCAATACGGCGGCGATCAGCGATCCGGCGCTCATCGCCGCCGGCGCGGACAGCTTCGGCCAGCAGTGCATCGTGGTCGCCATCGATGCCCGTCGCCATGCCGACGGCTCTGGTTGGGGCGTCTACACGCATGGCGGCCGGAAATCGGCCGGGCTCGATGCCGTGGCCTGGGCGGCGCGGGCGGCATCGCTCGGCGCCGGCGAAATCCTCCTCACCAGCATGGACCGGGACGGCACCCACGACGGCTACGACCTGCCATTGCTGGAAGCGGTCGCTGCCGCGGTTCGTGTTCCCGTGATCGCCTCGGGCGGCGCCGGCACTCTTGACCACCTGGTCGAGGGACTCGGCCCCGGCCGCGCCGATGCCGTGCTCGCCGCTTCGATCTTCCACTTTGGTGACTACCGGATCGCGGACGCCAAGCGCCATTTGGCGGCGCATGGAATTCCGGTTCGGGCTCCAGCGCGGCCGTGACCACTCCCGAGGTTCCGGTCCGGTTCGGCCCCGATGGCTTGATCCCGGCCGTCATTCAAGACTCGACAACGAAGGCCGTGCTAATGGTCGGGTTCATGAACGCGGCGGCGCTGGCCGCCACGCGGGAGTCCGGCCGCGTCCACTTCTGGAGCAGGAGCCGGCAACAACTGTGGCGGAAAGGTGAGACCTCCGGCCACGAGCAACTTGTCCAGGATATGTATGTCAACTGCGAGCAGAACAGCCTGCTGGTAACGGTGGATCAAGTCGGCGCCGTATGCCACGAGGGGTACGAGACATGTTTCTACCGCCGGCTCAACGCCGACAATCACCTTGCTGCCACGTTTGAGCGAGTCTTTGACCCGGCGTCGGTGTATGGGCGGGCGACCGATGGCACGCCTGACCTCGCCGGCCTCTCCCGCGCGCACTTCGCGGCGTTCGCCTACCTGCGGGATCACGACCTCTCGCCGGTATCAAACACCTCGGCCCGGCTCCATGATCCAACCGTGTCGTTTCACGGTCGAATCGCCGAGGAGCTGCGAGAGCTGGCGGGCGTTCTCGACGGCAGTCACCGCCACGGGGATTTTCGATCCGATCTTCTTCTCGAAGGCGGTCAGGTGCTGTATTGGGTCACGCTGGCCGCCCTGCGCGAGCGGGTCTCGTGGGCCGAGCTGCGGCCCGATCGCGCCCTGGCGACGTGGTCCGAGGAGGTCGTCGCCGAGACGGTGGCCCGGCTCCTGCGGGCCGAAGCCGGCCGATGGGACGCGACCGGCCAGGGGGTGCTTAGCCCTGCCCGCTACCATGCCGCCCTTGCCCTCGTTGGCCAAGCCGTTCACGCGGGCGAGATCACGCCAAGCGACCTGGTCGAGGCCGATCTCTCCGATCTGCGAGCGAAGCCCTATCTCCACGAATTCTTCACGGCGGCCGCCGGAACAGCGGAACCGGCGGCGGACCGATTCTAATCGTGGCCAGGCAACGAGTCTCCGACTCCGCTCCAGCCGGAACTGGAGATCCCGTGCAAGTGGCGGCGGACCCCCAAGAGGGATCCGCCAGCATTCGCATCGGCTGTCACCTTCTTTAGCCGTCATCGCCTACGGCGTCGGCGTCGCCATCGGCGCCACGACGCTAAAGCCGACCGTGCCGTCGATCAACCAGGCGCCGCCTTCGTTGACAAACACGAAGAGGATCGTCTGCGCCCGGCCGCGCAGGAGCGGATCATTCAGGATCACGAACGCGGCCGCCCGACCGTCGTCCAGGATGGAGACATCGGTCACCGCGCGGAGCAGGAGCCACTGCTCCTTGGGTCGGGCCGTCGGTGTTCCCGCCGGCGCTTGCTCGGCGGCGGAGGTGTCATCCACTGGTACGCCGTAGAAGCCGCGAAGCCCGTTGTCGCTAAAGAGCGTGGCTCCTCGCGCGGCATTCCCGGCATTGAGACACGCCACCAATTCGTAAATCGTCTCTTCGACCGCGAACCGCGTGTCGCCATCGGCCCGGGTGCCGAGCGGCACCGGCAGACCATCCGCCAGCACGAGTTGATGCTCGCCCGCGGCCAACACCGCGTCGATGTCCGCCTGATCCCTCGGATCAACCACGCATTCCTCTGGCAGGGGGATTCGGAAGGATACTTCGTCGCCCTCGTCGCCTTGGGCGACCGCTCCAACCGCGGTCACTGAGAGGATCGTCAGTGCGGCCGCGAGACTGACGAATCGTTTGCTCACGTTTTGCATCCGTTCTTCCTCACCATGTTCACTATCGTCCGGGGTCCGCCGTCACGATGGCCACTCGGACCCTGACCGTCGCCGGCGCGAGTCGAATCCTATGTCGCCGAGGCTCGTTTGAGCCACCTCACGACCTCAACCCCCGCGCCTCCTGGCCCCCCACGGAGAGGCACGGACTACCTTACCGCAGGTTCCGTTCCTGGACACGATCTCGGTCGATCGCCGAAAATTGTCGCGAGATCGCCGGGCGAGCTTTCGGAGAGGGTCCTGAGCGGTACGCCCAAGCCAACTCGGAGGGTTCTACATATGCGACATGCTGTCGCCGCCATCTCGGCCGCCGCGTTCCTGTTCCTCACGTTCGGACCGGCCGGCTCCTCGGCTCAAGTTCTTTTGGATTGCGACTATTTCAACTTTCAGGAGCAAGCCCAAGCCATCCTGGACGAGGATCTGAGCGACCCGAACGTCCTTGATGAAGCCGGGGACGGAATTGCCTGCCCCGATCTGCCGTCCGCTGGGCCGGATCCGGAGTTCCCGGAGCTCCCGGCGAACGGGGACTACGGGTGCGTTGATTTCGCCTTCCAGGAGATGGCGCAGGAAATATTGGACGAGGACCCGAGCGATCCCTCGAACCTGGATCCCACCGGAGACGGCATTGCCTGCTCCCGATTGCCTCTCCAGGCGGACGTTACGGACGAGGACGCCCTCGGTGACGCGGACCTCACTGAAGAGGACGATCGAGCGGCCCGCCGCGCCGCCCGCGACGACGCGGCTGCCGAGGAAGGCGATCGCGAAGCCCGGCAGGCCGCTCGTGACGACGCGGCTGCTGAGGCAGACCCCGATCCCGATGCAGGAACGACCGAAGAAGATCGCGAGGCCCGCCGCGCCGCTCGCCAGGCCGACCGTGAAGCCGAGGCGGGCGAGTAGCGCTCAACGCGACGCTCCTTTAGGG
>JACCYK010000511.1 GCA_013696525.1 Chloroflexia bacterium | reverse complement strand
CACCTGGGCCATCCACCAACTGTCGAACTCGACGGTGCCAAAGCTGGTGCAAGATGCCGAGGCGCTGACCAGTCATCATTGGGACGTCAAGCCGGGCAAGGTCGATCGCGGCGCGATCGACACGTCCGGGTGGTTGATTGAAGACGGTCACCTTGTCATCGGCTACGCTCGAATCACCGCGTCCGTTCGCGCTTGTTTAGTCGAAATCATCTACGACCATGAGCGACGAGACCTGCTTCCGGCGCTGGTTGACGAAGCTATCGCGATCGCCCGGCGACGATCGGGAGCGCGAGTGTATTGCGCCGTTCGTGGCTATCAGGCCGAACTGGCGACCGCGCTGGGGGATCGCGGGTTTCAACCAATGTTCGAGCAAGATTTGACGATTAAGTACACGACGGCAACGGTGCGGCTACCGGTGGTGGAGGCCGTGCCCTTTCAATTGGAAGTGGGCGAGAAGATCCCGCAGCGCGTTCCGACCTTTCTCCAAGGCAGATCCGGCGACGGTGCCACGAGCTAGCCGGTGAGCGGTTGGGTCGAGCAGCTCACGACGTCCGACCGCCTCCCCGGTGTGGATCGCTGCCGCCCGGGGTCACAGTGTAGGAGCGACGATTGAGCAGCATGCCGCAGGCGGAGCTAGCAACCCTCGAGATGAAGGCATACGAACTGGAAGTCACTGACAACTTAGAAGATCTCTTGGCCGTCTTACCGGGCCATGTTTCAGCGGCCATCACCGCCAACCAGGTGGGGTTCGGCTATGGTGACTTGATCGAGATCGTCATGGATCTCGGGCGCCGGCCAGAAGCCCGGTATCACGGCGGGGAAGTCGATCTGTCCGAGCGCGAAGTCCATCGCGAGGATCTGGCCTACGTGGCCGGCCGGATCGGCCGCTTTGGTGACGACAACCGGGCCGGGATCGAACGAACCCTGCATCGGATTTCGGCAATCAGGAATCGGTCGGGCATCGTGGTCGGGCTGACGTGTCGAATCGGCCGGGCCGTCTATGGCACGATCGCGATGATCCGCGACCTGGTGGAGTCGGGCGAGAGCGTGCTGTTGCTCGGCCGTCCAGGGGTGGGCAAGACCACGATGCTGCGCGAAACGGCACGGGTGCTGGCTGATGAGCTGGGTAAGCGGGTCATCATCGTCGATACCTCGAACGAGATCGCGGGCGACGGCGATATACCCCATCCCGGCATTGGGCGGGCCCGCCGGATGCAGGTGCCGACGCCAACGGCGCAACATTCGGTGATGATCGAGGCGGTCGAGAACCACATGCCCGAAGTCATCGTGATCGACGAGATCGGCACCGAGCTGGAAGCGCTTGCGGCGCGGACGATCGCGGAGCGCGGGGTCCAACTGATCGGCACCGCGCATGGCAACAGCCTCGAGAACTTGATGATGAATCCGACCCTGTCCGACCTGATTGGCGGGATTCAGTCGGTCACGCTCTCGGACGAAGAGGCGCGGCGTCGCGGTACGCAAAAGTCGATCTTGGAACGGAAAGCACCGCCCACGTTCGGTGTCATGATTGAAATCATGAGCCGGGACGAGGTCGCGGTCTACTCCGATGTCACCGAGGCGGTCGATGTGATCCTCCGGGGCGGTATGCCGCGAGTCGAGGTTCGCCATCGTTCAGAGGACGGCCAGGTTCATGTGACGGCGGCGGAGCCCCGTCGAGACCCGCGGGCGGTCAGTAGCGGCGCCCGGAACCGGATGCCGCCGCGGGGTGATCGACGGGATGTCGTCGATTTTGCCAGCCGGCAGGTGTTGCGAGAAATCGACGAGCCCGTCGAACTGCTCCCGATCGAACCGCCGTCGCCATCGGTTGGGGCCGCCGAGGGCGAGGTCTTGCCTCGACTGCCCAGGGGACGCGGGACCAGCGCCAAGCCGCTCCGGGTCTATCCCTTTGGCGTTAGCCGAAATCGGCTGGAGCAGACGATCGAAAGCCTCAACGTGCCAGTCACCGTGGTTCGCGACCAGCGGGACGCGGACATCGTGATGACGCTGAAGAATCATTACCGGCGAAAGCCACAGCCGTTACGAGAAGCGGAAATTCACGGCACTCCCGTGTACGTCCTGCGCGCGAATACCGGGGCGCAGGTCGAGAACGTGTTGCGCGGCCTGTTTCCGGCGGCCGGCGGCGCCCAGGAAAGCGGGAGCGGCCGAACGGTCATTGGCCCGCGGGTGGAGGAGCGGCGGCAGGTCGTCGCGCCATCGGTGCCCGACGCTCTGTCCCAGCAAGGGAACCCGCTGACGCGGGCGATGGTGGAGGCCGAGGACGCCATCACCCGGGTGATCGATGGGGCGTCCCCGGTCGAGCTGACGCCCCAAGGGTCGCATGTGCGACGTCTCCAACATGAGTTGGCAGAGCGCTACAACGTCGCCTCGAGGAGTCGCGGCCGTGAACCAAACCGGCGAGTCGAGATCTTCCGAGCCGGTGCCCGATAGCGCGGAAGCGGGATATTTTCTCGTGTTCGAGGGGCCGGAGGGGTCGGGTAAGAGCACCCAGGCGCGAGTAATCGCCGAAACGCTTGAACGGACCGGCCGCCAGGTT
>JACCYK010000485.1 GCA_013696525.1 Chloroflexia bacterium | reverse complement strand
CTGCCGACCTCGACCCCGGCACCGACGGCAACCCCGGTTCCGACGTCGACGCCGACACCAGCACCGACGGCCACGCCTACTCCTGAACCGACCGCCACGCCGACACCGCTACCCACGGCAACGCCGACACCGGAGCCAACACCCACACCTGAACCCACGGTAACGCCGACCCCGCTGCCAACAGCTACCCCGACACCAGTACCCACGGCGACTCCCGTGCCGACGGCGACCCCGACACCGCTACCCACGGCGACTCCGACGCCGGAGCCGACCGCGACGCCGACCCCTGAGCCCACGGCCCCGCCAACGCCGCCGCCTATTCCGGGACCGCTGCCGACCTCGACCCCGGCACCGACGGCAACCCCGGTTCCGACGTCGACGCCGACACCGTCACCGACGCCAACGCCACTGCCAACCGCAACGCCGACGCCGGCGCCAACCGCGACCCCGGTACCGACGGCGACGCCCACGCCTGAGCCAACCGCGACCCCGACGCCCGCGCCGACCGTGACGCCGACGCCCGAACCAGCACCAACGTCTGCCCCGGCGCCGGTGCCGCCCCGGTTTGGGTAGTACCCGCGTTTGCTGAGACACCCCGCCCGCCTTGGATTGGTGTCCAAGGCGGGCGCGGATCTGGTGACAGCCAGAGCGTCGCCCAGAGGTGAGTCGAAATTTGACGTATACCAGCTTGCCCTTGGTGGAGCAACCGGACGTTGACGAACGTCGGGAGCGGCCCAAACGTGGTGTTCGGGTTGTCGAGGTTGGTCCACGCGATGGATTGCAAAACGAGCCGGGCTTCGTCCCCACGCCGGTCAAGATCGCGTTCATCGAGGCGCTGGCCGCGGCCGGGCTACTCGTGGTCGAAGCAACGAGCTTTGTCAACCCGAAGGCCGTGCCCCAGTTGGCCGATGCCGGCGACGTGATGCGGGGAGTCCACCGGCGGTCCGGTGTGCGCTATCCGGTCCTGGTTCCAAACGAGCGCGGCTTTGACCGCGCGCTGGCCGCCGAGGTCGATGCGATCGCACTCTTTACCGCCGCCACCGACGCCTTCGCCGAGGCAAACGTGGGCACCAGCATAGACGGCACGTTCGCCCGATTTGCTCCCATCGCCGACCGAGCCCGTGACGCCGGCATCTGGGTTCGCGGGTATGTTTCGGTCGCCTTCGGCTGCCCGTACAGCGGTGCCGTGCAACCAAGCGCGGTCATCGCCGTCGCCTCCCGCCTCTTTGCCCTCGGCTGCGCCGAGGTCTCCATTGCCGACACCATCGGGGTCGCCAACCCGACCGATGTCGCACATCTCCTCCGGAACGCCGGGACAGACCTGCCGCTAGACCGGATCGCGCTCCACTTTCACGATACGAACAGCCAGGCAGTCTTCAATGTGGCAACTGGACTGCAATCAGGCATCACGAGCTTCGACGCCGCCGCCGGCGGGTTGGGCGGGTGTCCATTTGCCCCCGGGGCACCAGGGAACCTGGCGACCGAGACGCTGGTTCGCTTTCTGGAGGGCCAGGGCGTCGAGAGCGGCGTCGATGCCGCCGCGGTCGCCGCCGCGGTCGCCACGTTGCACGCAACGAGTGGCCAATACCCTGAATGATCTGTCGGGACCGCCGGCCACGATTGAGGGATTCGCCTGATGCTGGGATATGTCGTTGTCGTTGCCATGGTTGTCTGCGCCATCATTTCGGTGGTGGTTGTCACCGCCGGCGAGGCTGCTCGCCAGACCAGGCTGACGCGGGATCGGAACGCGAACGGCCGCGTACTCATCGCCGCCTTGGGCGCGTCCGATCTGACGGGTGAAGGAACCCGTGATCCCGAGCGTGAGAATTGGATCGCGCAACTTGCCGCCCAGCTTCCCGCCCACGTCGACATCGCCACGTTTGGCATCGGCGGCGCTTGGCTGGCGGACGCGCGGATCGAGCACGTGCCGAAGGCCGTGGCAATCAAGCCCGATATCGTGATCGGTTGGCTGATTGTAAACGATTTGACGCAGGGCGCCCTCCTCGCGGAGTACATCCAAATCCTGGACGCGGTCCTCGCGGATCTGGCTCAGCCCGGCACCCAGATCCTGCTCGGCAATGCTCCCCGGCTCTGGGAGCTACCGGCGTTTACCGGCGATGCGGAGGATTTGGCCGAGCTCCGCCGCGAGGTTGCGGTCTGGAACGACAGTCTGGCCGCCGTCGCCACCAAGTACGATGTCGTCGTCGTGGACCTGCATCAAAATCCGGTTGAGATCGAGGATTTGTCGGAGGATGGCTTTCATCCCAGCCCCGCCGGTCATGCCAAGCTGGCCGCCACCTTCCGGCCCCACGTGCTGGCCGCCCTTGACCAGACCCGAAACGCTCGTCAGACCGCGGCGATTGATTGACCGTCTCGATTCAGGGAGGGATGCTACGCATGGAACCTCGCGCCGTCGATTTTTTGCGCCGCTTGCTGGACGCGGTCGGGCCAGCCGGATACGAAGAAGCGCCCGCGAAGGTGTGGCGAGACGAGGCGGCCACCTTCGCCGACGACGTCACCTCCGACGTGCTGGGCAACTCCTACGCCCGCGTGAACGGAACGGACGGCGATCCGAACGGACCAGCCGTCATCTTCGTCGGCCACATCGACGAGATCGGATTCGTGATTCGGCACATTGACGACGAGGGATACCTGTGGTTCGGCCCGATCGGCGGTTGGGACACGGAGGTCATCCTCGGCCAGCGGGTCCGAATTGCCGGCGAGCGGGGCGAGACCATCGGGCTGATCGGCAAGAAGGCGGCTCATCTCCTGAAGAAGGAGGATCGCGACAAGCCGACCGAGTTGCGCGACGTGTGGATTGACATCGGCGCCCGCGATCGGGCGGATGCCTTGACCAAGGTCGGCATCGGCGACGTTGCCGTCCTCCGCCAAGACTTCGTGCGGCTGACCGACGACCTGTGCGCTTCTCGCTGCATGGACAATCGGGTTGGTGCATTCTTGGCCCTGGAAGCCGCTCGTTTACTCAGCACCGAGCGGCCGCAATTGTCCGTCATCGCGGTGGCTTCTACCCAGGAAGAGACGAGCTATGGCGGGGCCGAGGTTGCCGCCTTTGCACTCACGCCGAAGGTGGCGATCGCGCTCGATTTGACTCATCCAACCGACTATCCGGGGGCGGACAAGAAGGCGAACGACAAGGTCCGGGTCGGCGGCGGACCCGTGCTCAGCCGCGGCGTGACCATGAATAGCAAAGTCTTTCTGGAGTTGCGGGCCGCGAGTCAACGACTTGATTTTGACTGCGCGGTCCAGGGATCGGGAGCAAGTAGCGGGACCGACGCCGATGGCATGATCCGGGCGGGGGCCGGCGTCGCCACTGGACTTGTTTCCGTCCCCGCTCGCTATATGCACTCGCCGAACGAGGTCTTAAGTCTCTCGGATGTCGAACAAGCATCCCGTTTGCTCGCGGAATTCACCCGTGGCGTTACCGCTGATACCGATTACCGACCGTAATCGGCTCAGGCACGGACGATAATTTTGCCACCGATGGCGACGATCAGCATCTCGCTGGTCCCGCGCCGGAAGATGACCTCGACGTGATCGATCAGTTCGACGGCGCGGATGTCGGTGAAGACGACGGTGAGCGCCGGGCCAATCGCATCGACCCGGCGGATCGATGGCCACAGGGTCAACATTGCCGCTGGACGAGCTTCAGCGCCCGGTACCACGAGCTGGTAAACGGCGGCATTTGGGAGCCGGAACGACGCGAGCCCAGCCCGCGCGCCGAGCGTTTCGGCAATGAGATCGATCGCCTCGACATTGAACGGAATGGATCGCGGCCTCGATCGTTCACGCGGCTTCACTGGATCCAGGTTGGAATGAATACTTGCGGGAGTATCACCTTGGTTTGACACTGCACGCCTCGACGATAATTCTGCTGTATCGCGATCGTGGGTCCGCACCGGCGGCTACCGCACGGAAGGTAGCCCCCGACCCCGTTATACTGCCCCATACTAATCCTGGCAGACGATACCGACGCGTGGAATTGATGAACGACGACCCATCCGCGCTCGTCGCGCCCTGAACCCGTATCGAGGAGTCATGATGATTGAGACCGTCTCAGCGCCAGGAGCGCTCAACCCGGCGGCCCGAGGGGGGCTGGAAGTCTCCGGCAGGGCGGCGTCATCGGTGTCGCTGCCCGATGTCCTTGCCGCTCAAACACGAATCCGCCCCTATGTTCATCGCACCCCACTACTTCAGACGAGCACACTGAGCCGAATGAGCGGTACGATGCTGTCGCTCAAAGCGGAAAACCTGCAGAAAACCGGGGCGTTCAAGGCGCGGGGAGCGGTCAACGCGATCCTCCAACTGACGCCGGAGCAACGCGCGCGGGGCGTGGTGACGATGTCGGCCGGCAACCATGGCCAGGGCCTGGCGTACGCGACCGCGATCTTCGGGGTTCGTTGTGTCGTGTTCATGCCGGAAACCGCGGTCCCGACAAAAGTCGAGGCGATCAGGTCCTACGGGGCGGAAGCGCGGTTCTCGACCTCGATGGCAACGGTGTTCGCCACGATGGATGCGTACCGGCACCAGCATGGACTGCATTTCGTTCACCCTTTTGGCGATCCGATGATCATCGCCGGGCAAGCCACCGTCGCCCTCGAGATCCTCGACGATCGGCCGGACCTGGAAGCGATCGTGGTGCCGGTCGGCGGCGGCGGGCTGCTGGCGGGAATTGGCCTGGTGATCAAAGAGCGACGGCCAGACGTGCGCGTCGTCGGGGTCGAGCCGGAAGGCGCGGCGGCCGTTTCGCGGAGCCTGGCAGCAGG
>JACCYK010000447.1 GCA_013696525.1 Chloroflexia bacterium | reverse complement strand
GTCACCAACCGCATGGCCGGGTACAGCTAGCCGGCGCGTTGAATCGCGTCGTCGGCTTCGGCTTTCAGCTGCCGCATCCCATCCTCGGGCGAAAGGCGCCCGAGGAGAACCTCGTTGACGGCGTTCGCCGTGAGCTGCCCGCGAACCTCGACCAGGGCCGGGCTAGGATCCAGGATGCGAGCGAGCGGCGCCACTTCACGGACCAGCTTCGCGGCCCGCTCGTTGTTGGCGTAGTACTCCTGCAGCTCCGGGCTTTCCGCCACCGACCGCACCGAGGGGAAATAGTTGGTCGCCATCACCCACTCGGCGAGCGGGGCCGGGGTGGTGAGCCACTTGAACCAGAGCCACGCCGCCCGCTGGGTCGCCTCATCCGTCGCCGGCAGCGTGTTGATCGGACCGTAGGTCTCGGTGACCGGGTCCGGATTGTTCGCCCCCTGCGGCGGCAAGCCACAGTCCCAGGCGAAATCGGTGATGACCCGGGTGAACTCCGCCGTGTTGCCGGAGCTGTCCATCCAATAGGCGCACTGACCGCCGATGAAGGCATCCCGCGCCGGATCGGCCGGCACCGCCAGCAGGCCCTCGTCCGCCAGCTCTTTCCACCAGGTCATGATCTCGAGCGCTTCCGGCGCGTCGAAGTTTGATTCCTCACGGCTCGGCTTTAGCCAACTGACGCCGTGGGTCAGCAGGGTGCTGATGAAGCGATCTCCGGCGCCGCCGATCAACCAGCCCGCCATGCCGGGATTCGCGGCCCCGACCGCCCGGGCATGATCCGGGAACTCCTGCCAGGTGGCGGGCGGCCCATCGACCCCCGCCGCCGCCAGCGCATCGACGTTCCAGTAGCAGGTGAAGGCGCTGAAGCCCTGGGGAAAGGCCATCGTCTGGCCGTCATACAGGTCGAGCTTATGGCGATTCAACTGGCTCGGCAGGAAGTCCGCTTGCTCCTCCTCCGTCAGGCCGATCTCCGGATCGTTGAGATAGGGATCGAACGGGACAATGATCTTGTTGACGGCGTATTGCGTCACGTCATAATCATCGGCCATCAAGCCGCCGGGCAAGCCGCCCCCGGCGGCGGCGGCGCGGACCTTCTGGCCAAGCTCGGCGATATCGCCTTGGGCGATCGGCGTCACCGCGATCTCGCCAGCATGCTCCTCGTTGAACCGGGTGGCGAGCGCTTCCCAGGCGATCGCGGCGTCGCCCTCGTTCCGATGCCAGAATTCGATCGCGATCGGGCCGTCCTGGCGGGCCGCTCGGGCCGGGCGGATCGAGCCGCCGGCGGCGATCGTCGCCGCCAGCGCGGCGGCGGCTTGGGTCGCCCGCCGTCGAGTCAATGACTGGTCCATTGTGCTGTTCCTCCTTGAAATCCTTCGCTCCATGAACAGGGCCAAAGCGGCATGAGCCGGATGATTCGAGCCAGGTGCCGCGCGATCCTCCTTTCTCGCCGCGCCGGGGCGCGGGGCCGCTTACCCATTGAGCCCGGTGGTGGCCACGCCGGCGATAAACTGCTTTTGCACGACCGCGTAGAGGAGAATGACCGGCAGCACCGCCATCACCGCCGCCGCCATCACCAACCCCCAGTTATTGCCAAACTCGTTCTGGAAATAGATCATCGCCACTTGAATCGGCCGCATCGCCTCACTCCGGGTGACGATCAGGGGCCAGAGCAGCGCGTTCCACCGGCCGACGAACCCGAAAATGACGACCGTCAACAGGGCCGGCAGGGTGAGGGGCAGCAAGATCCGCCAGAGAAAGCCCCAGCTCCGCTCGCCGTCGAGCTGGGCCGCTTCCCAGAGATCGTTGGGCACCTGGCGGAACGCCTGGCGCAGGAGGAAGACCGTGAACGCCCCGGCCAGACCGGGCAACAGCATCGCGGCGTAGCTATCGTAGAGGCCGCTTCCGCCCTGCCCGAGGAGGTCGTTGCCGCCGGCGAGCGGCACATGCCGGATGGTGACGAAGTTCGGGATCAGGGTGACCTCATTCGGCACCATGGTCGTCGCCAGCACCAGCAGAAAGAGCAGATCGCTGCCGGCAAAGCGGAGCCGGGCAAAAGCGTAGGCCGCCAGCACGCAGATCACCAGGTGCAGGGCCGTCCCCACCACGGCGAGCACGACCGAATTGACAAAGTAGCGACCGAGCGTGCTGGGCGGTGTCCGCCAAGCATCGACATAGTTCTCCGGATGCCAGGTCTCCGGCATGAAGGTGGGCGGGAAGCGGTTACTCTCGGCCAGGTCCTTGAACGAGCCGAGCACCATCCAGATGATCGGGAAGATCACCACGATCGCGCCAAGCAGGAGCGCCACGAAGATCAGGCCCGAGGCCAGGCGCATCCGCCGCCTGCCGCTCCGGCGTGGTGTGATCGTCGTCGCCCGCTGTCCCATGATGGCTCCCCGGTCTGCCGGCTATTGGTAATGCACGCGCCGCGCGAGCACCCGAAACTGGAGGATGGTGAGGCCGAGCAGGAGGAAGAAGAGGACGAACGAGGTGGCGGCGGCGTAGCCGACGCTGTTGGCCCGCTCATAGAAGTTACGAAAGATGTAGACCGTGATGGTGAGCGTCGTATCGAGCGGGCCGCCCGCCTCCCCCCGGCCCATGCCGGTGTTC
>JACCYK010000435.1 GCA_013696525.1 Chloroflexia bacterium | reverse complement strand
GGTCGTTTCGCCGGCGCTGGGAGCGACAAGCGGCGGACGGGTTTCGGGCCGAGCTGGTCCGGCTGTCGACGATTGCTGCCGGTTAAGCGGTCGGGGCAATGCTCAGCGGTATCGCCGGCTCCCGCCTGAATAGATGGGGACACCGCGTTATTCGCGGGCGCAACGTCGCGTGCCAACCCGGAACCGATCGGGTTGGCAAGCATTGTGCGTAGTGGATCGTTAATCGGGCGCGGTGTTCAACATTCGCGATTGATCTACCGCGATACGGGCCGCGTTTTGGTTTTAATAGTAGAGAACGCTGGCATGCGCCCCGATTGCACAACTACGATCAGCCCGACGATGGTATCGAGTGATCCCCCTCAAGGTTGCGGTGTGGAAGGAACCTCGCGGACAAGCGGGTCGCTACGGAATAGGCAAGGAGGTACGCGAGATGGCCGCTGTTCGCGGGTCGTCAACCCCAAACCGCACCGGCGCCGAAGCGCCACGTTGGCAGCCGTCCCAGGCGATCACCGCCGTGCGGACGCCGGCACGGTCGCCACAACAAAATGGGCACGAGCGCGGTCACCCGTCCAACGGCGGCGAGAACCAGGCGCGAACGCGGCGGCCAAGTACGGCCTCGTTCGCCAAAGGGCAGGAGATTTTTCGGCCGGGCCAGGGCGGCGGTCAAGTCTATATCGTTCGCTCTGGCTTTATTCGCTTGTACAAGACGCTTCCTGACAGCCGATCGATCAACCTTGGACTGCTCGGCCCGAACACGATTTTCGCCCAGGAAGACCACTACGATGGGCTCTCGACCGGCGCCATCGCGCGGGCGGTCGTTGACTCGACGCTGTCGATCATTGACACCGAGGATTTGGCCGGCCTCATCTCCGAATCGCCCGATCTGGCGGTCGCCGTGGTGCATGGGATGAACCGGCGGTTGACCGAGCTGCAAACGTTGGTCGAGCAATTGCTGTTGCGGGACACCGCGGTCCGTCTGGTGACGGCGCTCTACACGCTGGCCAAGGGGTTTGGCCGGCCCACCGCGGACGGCATGACCGCGATCACGCTCCCGCTGACGCACCAAGCGCTCGCGAACATGATCGGGTCAAACCGGGTCACCGTGACGCGCAAGTTGATCGAGCTTCAGCGTGATGGTGTCGTCCGCTCCTTGGGCCGCAACGCGATCGCGGTCAACTCGGATCGGTTACGCGACTACGCGCGGGATGCCGGCGACACGAAGTAGGCTCCGTCCGGCGCCTCGCTTCACCTCCCGAGCGCGGCCGCGGTCGAAAACCTTGGCCGTGGCCGTGCTCAGGTCCGGCACGTCCGGTGGGCGCTCAGCGATACCCCGCTGCCTGAAGCTCGAAGAGCTCGGCATACTGGCCGCCCAACAGCACAAGCTCCTCATGGGTTCCGTGCTCGATCAGTCGCCCCTGTTCCAGCACCAGGATGCGATCGGCCATCCGGACCGTTGAAAAGCGGTGCGAAATATTCAGTGATATCCGGTGCCGCGTGAGGTCCCGAAGCCGGGCGAAGAGTTCGTGCTCGGCTTTCGCATCCAGGGCGGCGGTCGGTTCGTCTAGGATCAAGATTTGCGCCTCTGCCACGTCCCGCATGAAGGCCCGGGCCAGGGCAATCTTTTGCCACTCCCCGCCCGATAGTTGCTGGCCGCCATCGAACCAGCGACCAAGCACCGTCTCCAGCCCATCAGGCAGCCGCTCGATCACCGGGTCCGCCCCGGCCTGTAGCGTCGCCCGGCGAACGGCTGGCTGGTTTTCCGCTCGCTCGATATCGCCGACCGCGACGTTGTCGCGGACGCTGAGCTGATACGTCGCGTAATCCTGGAACATGACGGCAAATTGACGGCGGAGCTCCGTGACGTCGTACTGGCGAATGTCAACGCCATCGATCAGGATTTGCCCCGCGCCAGGATCGTATAGCCGGCCGAGCAGCTTGACGATGGTCGACTTGCCGGCGCCATTGCGGCCGACCAGGGCAACGGTCTCTCCCGGCTCGATCGTGAAACTGACGTTGTCGAGTGACGGGATGTCGTTCCCAGGATACCGGTACGTCACGTTCCGAAACTCGATCCCTTTCTGGAACGGCTTGCGGATCATGATCGGCCGGGCGGGGCTGGCGATGGCGGGTTGCCTCGCCATCAGGTCTTCGAGCGTCGAAAGATACAGGCCGTGCTCGTAGAGGCCCTGGAAGCCGCCGAGCATCCCCTGGAACGCTCCCTGGACCTGCGTCGCCGCCCCGGTGAAGACCGTCAGTTGGCCTAGGGTGAAGATCCCCTGCACGGCCTGAATCGCGACATAGAGAAAGGTGCCGGAGGATGCCAGCGTCGTCAGGCTGCCCCAGCCGAAGCCGGCCCAATAGCGACGCACGATGAGAGCGCGGGTGGAACGGTAGTACTCGGCCGCCAGGTTCTCGTACCGGTCGATGAAGTGATCGCCGAGCGAGTAGAGCTTGATCTCCTTGGCGTACTCGTCGGTCGTCACCAGTTGCGTCAGGTAGGTCATCATGCGCCGGGTCGGCGATTGCCGGCGCATGAGGTGAAACCCTTGCCAACCATACCGAGAGCCGGAGACAAACGCCGGAATCGGGGCCAGCAGCGTGGCGACGGCGATGAGCGGACCGAGCGTGACGAGCAACGCGACGAGCGTGCCGAAGGTGACGACCGATCGCCCCAGGCCGAAAATCTGGGACACCATCTGGACCGGGCGATGATTCGATTCTTGCTGCGCCCGCTGGAGCTGATCGTAATAGGCGGAGTTTTCGAAATCGGCCAAATCGAGGGAGGCGGCGTGGAGCATGATCCGGGACTGGATATGGATGGACAGGCGTTCTTGCAGGAGCTGCTGGCTGACGTTGCTCCCGGTCTGGGCGAAGCTCGACCCAACAAGGACGACGAGCTGGGCCGCCGCGAGGAGGAAAATTGTCTGGACAGCCTGATCACGGCCGGCCGCGCCAGCGCCGATGCCATCGGCCACGGCCTGAATCAGTTGTCCGGCCAGCCAGACCTGGATCGCCGGCACGATGCTCTGGATCAGCGTGGTCAGCGCCAGTGAGGTGGTCAGCGACCGGCTGGTGGTCCAGACGAGCCGCAAGACTTGAACGGATGACGCCCAGGTCGTTTGGGCGCCGGCGATCACCGCGTTGAGCTGTTGGCGACGGGTTCGCGGCTCATCACCCGGTTCGTCGCGGGATGGCTCCGGCATCGGGCGCCGGGGCGCCGCGAAGCTGTCGTTCTGATTGGCCCCGATTGGTCGATGCCGGCCATTCCCGCCTGGACGTGAGCTCAATTAAGAATTCCTCGATCATGGGCGAGCTGGCGTTTGCTCGTCCCTAAGAAATACATCGTATCTTGGGTACCGACAACTGCCGTTTCGGTTAGGTAGATCGAGCGGGGCGCCATCGCCGAAGAGCTTCGGTCGAACCGAATCCCTCCCGCGGGGCGTCCGCTATACTGCGATGACGAGCGTCCGCCGGCGGCTTCGTGCGATCGAGAGGAATCGATCTCGCCTATGAATCGCACCGCCGATCGCCGTCAGATCGACCAGTCGCCTGATCCCGCCGAGCTTTTCCCCGGTGAAGCGAAGGCGATGGCGCCGCTTGGCCTGCCAGGATTGGTGCCAGGGAAACGCGAGGTCGATCTCTACGTCCGCACTTACATGACGCTGCTCCAAAGTAGTGGCGCGATCAGCGTTTCCAGCCTCGAGCCAGCCCACCTGACCGCCGCCTCATCGTTGCATGCCGGGGCGGCTGAGCCGGGGCCCGATCTGAGCGCTCTCGTCTACTCGACGCAGCGGTTGCCGTCGTGCATCACGGCGGTCCGCGACATCGTCCTCGGCCAGTCGGCCGCCGCCTTCTCCCGGGCCGGCTTTGCCGCGATGAGCGATTGGCGGATGGTGTCGGCGCCCGGCCGCCGCCGGCGGTGGCTGTACGACGGTGACGCGACCCTGGCGGCCTACATCGCCTCCGCCTCCGACCTCGACGACCTGGTGCCGACGATCGTCGCCTATCAGATCGAGTGGAACAAGATGCACCGGATCATTGCCGGTGATCCGGACCTCGTCGCGCTGATCGCCCATGCCAGCGCGGAGACGCCGTCAGTCGCCCTAGTCACAGAAACCGGGGACCGGTTGAAGCTGAGCCCGGCGGATTGGAACCGGCTCCGTGGTGTCTGGGGCGACGATACATGGCCGAACCTCGCCGCGATCGCCACGAGCCGGAAGCGATATACGCTGCGCATGCTGAGCGGCAGCTTCCTCGGCTATGCCAGGGCGACCCGGCAATGGTGGGCGCCGGCGGCGCGTCTGCTCGATCACCTCGATATCGCCAACCG
>JACCYK010000419.1 GCA_013696525.1 Chloroflexia bacterium | reverse complement strand
CCACTGCTCCGCCGCGCCCGGGCGGGGTCGGATCTCTACCCCGCCCGGGCATGACTCGCGTGAACCGTAGAGGACATCCGGCCCGATCGTCAACTCGTCGCCGCCATGAGCCCCGATCGCCCGGTCGCGATTGAAAACCCCTGGGAGGGCGTGGTGCGCGTGCTCGGGCTCGGGATGCCCTGCGCCGAATCAGTCGCCGCGATGTCGGCGATGCTCCGGGCCGGCGCCAACCTGGTCGGAATTGTGGCGGCCCGCGCCGCGCCGCCGGCGGCCGGGGTCGAGCCTGGCGCGGGCTCCAGCCTCGATTCGCTGGCGAGCGCGCATGGGCTGCCCGTCATCGCCGTCTCCCGGCTGAACGCCGAAGTCACCGCGGCGATGCGGCGGCTGCGGCCGGAGGTAATCGTCGTCGCCTGCTTCCCCTGGCGATTGCCGGCGGACCTGCTGGCCATGCCGCTGCTGGGGTGTTTCAACCTTCACCCGTCCTTGCTACCCCGCGGCCGCGGCCCGGACCCGGTCTTCTGGACGTATCGCCGGGGTGAGCGCGACACCGGCGTCACGGTGCATCTGATGAACGCCGGGCTCGATACCGGGCCGATCCTGGGCCAGCATCGAGTCGCGGTCCCGGCCGGCAGCCGGGCGCCGGACCTCGAGCGGACGCTCATGGCGCGCGGCGGTCAATTGGTTGCCGAATTGCTGCCGCCCTTCGCCGCCGGGACGATTCGGCTCGTGGCGCAGGACGATGCCCTGGCGACAACCGCGCCGATCCCGGCCGCGCACGATTATGTCATCTCAGCCACGATGCCGGCGGCCGCCGCCTACGCCTTCGCCCGCGCGGTCGCTCCCCGGCACGGCCCCCTGATGGTGTCGAACGAGTCGACCGGGGACCGGCTGCGCATCGACGACGCGATCGACTACGCGACGGACGATCCTGTCGTCAGCGACTACTCGGACGAGGGCAAGGGGATTGTGCGCGTTCGGTTTGGTCCGGGCTGGGTCCGCTTCCTCCGGGCCGGCGCCGGCCGTTATCCGCTGTCGCTGTCGCCCACGAGGGCGCGCGACATCCGGTAGCTGCCGGCGGTCAGGCCGCCATCGACCGGCAGCACCACCCCGGTCACCCAGGCCGACTCCGCCGAGGCGAGGAAGACGGCGGCGTTGGCGACATCCTCGATCTCGCCCACCCGGCCCAATGGATACCACGCGGCCAACCGCTCGAACACGTCCGGTTGCTCGGCCAGACGGTCGCCCCAGATCGGGGTGCGGATCGTGCCGGGACAGATGACGTTCGCCCGGATCCCGTGGCGGCCATATTTCACCGCCACGTTTTGGGTGAAGTTGATGACCCCGGCTTTGGCGGCGCTGTAGGGCTCCTCGCCGATCCCAAACAGACCGTTGACCGAGGCAATATTGACAATCACGCCGCGCCGGTCCGCGATCATCCCCGGCAATACGGCCTTGGTGCAAAGGAAGACGCTCCGCAGCACGACCGCCAGGTTGAGATCCCACAGCTCGGGCTCGATCGTCTCGACGTCGTTTCCCCGCGAGATCGCCGCATTGTTCACCAAATGCGTGACGGGGCCAAACGCCGCCCGCGCCCGATCGGCCATTCGTCGCACCGCCTCGGCATCAGCCACGTCCGATTCGATGGCGAGCGCCTCGCCGCCGAGCTCGGTGATCTTACGGGCGGTCTCCTCCGCCCCCGCCAGGTTGCGATCGGCGATGACGATCCGGCCCCCTTCCTGGGCGAACCGCTCGGCGATGCCCCGGCCGATGCCGGAGCCGCCGCCGGTGACCAACGCGACCGCTGCCGGCAGACGCATCCTTCGCTCCTCCCTCCGCAACTCATCGTACCGGGCCAGCGCCTCCCCGGCCGGTTACTCGGTGAGCAGCTTCCTCGCGTTCTCCAGCGAGGTCGCCACATCGGCAAACGGGTCCTTCGGGAAATCCTGCTCAACGATGCCCCAGACCGCGCCCGCCGCGTTGGCGGCGTCGATCAGAAGCGGCCAGGGCAGGCTGCCGGTGCCGACCGGGGCGGCCGATTCGGCGGTCGCCTCGCCGGTGAAGTCTTTGAGATGGACCAGGGGGACGCGCCCACTGAGGCGGGACAGCTCGGTAACGGGATCGACCCCGGCGACCTTGCTCCAGAAGAGATCCAGCTCGAAGGCGACAAGATCAGGGTCGGTGCTGCCGATCAGGACGTCGAAGAAGGTCTCACCGGGGCGGCTGCCAGCCAGCGGCTCATACTCGAAGGCGTGGTTGTGGTAGCACAGCACCAGGCCGGCCGCTTTGGCGGCGGCGCCAACGTCGTTGAGGAGCGCGACGAGGCCGGGCAGGTGCTCCGCGCCGCGGCGCTCCGCCGGCAGGTAGGGGACCACCACGTAGTTGCAACCAAGCGTAGTCGCCTCGGCCAGCGCCTCGTCGCGACGCTCCTCAAAGGCGGTGACGGGAATATGGGCGCTGACCGCCCTCAGCCCGTAGTCATCCAGCGCGGCCCGGAGCTCTGCCACCGGCATCTCGCCATAGCCCGCGAATTCCACCGCCGGGTAGCCAACCTCCGCCACCCGGCGCGCGGTGCCGAGGAAATCCTTCGCCGTTTCGGTGCGCAACGTGTACATCTGGAGCGCGATGCTCTCCGGTGTCAGCACAAGACGTTCCTCTCGTTATCTGCTTACCCCCCGAATCCGGGAGGTTAGGGGGTTGGTTCCATCGCCTAAAACGTGGTCTCCAGCGCCACCGCCCGCCCCTCACGGACCGAGGCGCCGGCGCTCAAGATGATGTCGAGGACATGGGTGGCATGCTCCGCCGTCAGGATTGGTGTCTCGGTTCCCTCCAGACAGCCGACGAGATGCGCCGGACCGACTTGGATCAGCGAGAGATCGGTCCGCTCGGGCGGGGCGGCCTGCTCCCACTCTTCGTAGACATCCGGTTGGTGCTGGAGCCGCAACAGGTCGATCGGAGCATTGGTGTCGTACCAAGCGCCGAGCGTGATACTGACGCTGCCGCCGCTGCCGTGCAGCTCCAGGGCGGGCGCTTTGCTCCGCGGCACGGCGAAGCTGGCCAGCACTTGGGCAAAGACGTTATCGCCAAAATCGAGCTGGATCATCATCACGTCATTGGACCGCACCGTGATCGTGCCGCCGGTCCAGCCCGGGATCAGCACCTCCCGCTCCGGGATCGTGACTCCACCAAATGCCTGGACCCGTTGGGCCGGGCCAAACAGCGCGGTGATCCCATGCAGCAGGTAGACGCCAAGATCGAGCACCGGTCCAACATCCTCCGAATAGAAGACGGTGGGATCCCCCTTGTAGTCGCGCCACCCGGCCGGGCCGAGGTTCGCCATCTGGGCCGTGGCCACGGTCGGCTTGCCCAGCTCGCCGGCGTCCAGCATCCGCCGCAGCCAGCGGAAGCGGTTGGTCGCCGCCACCGCCGGCGCCACCAGCAACAGCC
>JACCYK010000418.1 GCA_013696525.1 Chloroflexia bacterium | reverse complement strand
TCACTGCTCCTGAGGAGGCGGTCCTCATGGCCCAACCAAAACAGGGCCTGAAGGACGCCGCGAGCCAATTGACAGGGCGGCTCCTCCCTGCTATTAATTGAATTAATGATACATACAATGAAATTGCACTGAGGTCGAAGCACATGGCCCCCCGGAAGTACCAGATGGACAAACGCGGAGCCGCCCTTGAGGAGACTCGGCGACGCATCGTCGAGGCGACGCTTGCGCTTCACTCCGAGAAGGGTATGTTCGATACGAGCTGGAAAGACATCGCCCAGCGGGCGGATGTATCGGTAACTACCGTCTATAAGCATTTTCCAAGTCTGGACGAGCTGGTGCCGGCGTGCGGGGCGTTAATCATGGCGATCACCGATCCGCCGGCGATCGAGGACGCGCCAAGGATCGTCGGCGATGCGCCGGCGGTCGAGGATCGCTTGCGGTCGCTCATTTCCGCCCTGTTCGACTTTTACGAGCGGGCGGAGCCCTACCTCGAGATCGGTGCCAAGGAGCGTTTGCTGCCCGCGGTCCAAGCCTGGGAGGCCGGAATGCAGGCTACCCGCGACGGACTGAGCCGGGAGGCCCTGCGCCCGGTCGAGCCGGACGAGCGCACCGTGCAAGCGGTCAGCGCGCTCCTTGCCTTTCCCGTCTACCGATCTCTGCAACGGCATGACATCTCTCGAGAACAGGCCGGGGAGGTCATGCACGAGATGCTGTTGGGTTGGCTCAGGTAGGCACGAACCGGCCGGAAACCGAAGCAGGATGCTTCAAATCAGTGCGAAGTGAACCAGACCCCACCGTGACCAAGGAGAGGAGATGCTGTCCATGAGTGACTCACCAAGCAATGTACTGGATCTTCGCTCGATCTTCGGTCTGACGGCAACGGTGACGACGCCCTCGGCGGCGACCAATGGCGCCTACGTCGAAATGGACGTCACCGCGGATCCCGGCAGCGCGACACTGATTCACCACCACCCTGAGCAAGAGGAGACTTACCAAGTGTTGGCGGGAGCGCTGGAGGTCTACCGCGACGAGCAATGGCAAGCGGTGGCAGCGGGCGAGTCGCTGACGATCCCGCCGAGAGCGATCCACGGGTTTCGCAACGCGAGTGATGCGCCAGTCCGGTTCATGAATGTGCATCGCCCCGCGCTCGCCTTTCAGGAGCACCTGGAGACGCTGGATCGCCTGAGCCGGGCCGGAAAGATTCGAGGGACGAAGGATTGGCGTTCGCTGATCTACCTGTCGATGTCCGCGATCGAGTACCGGCCGGATGTGCCGGTGAAGCCGCCCCGCTGGGCCGTTCAGGGGCTCGCCTTCTTTGGCCGGCGCTTTGGCTACACGTTAGATGACGGGACGATCCAAGATCGCCAATTGGATTCTTGAGCGAGCGTCGAGGGGCAACCGAGGCTGCCCTGATCCTCGGCGTGGCGCACGAGCAACGTGTCGCCCCGCTTCCTCACCGAAGCGCCGTCGAGATGGCTGCCGGCATGCCTCCCCGTATGGTACACATCCCACCCGGTCGCCCGTTCCGACCGCGGTGGACTGACCAGCTCGTTGGCGGACGTCGCACTCTGGAGGGAATTGTGGCGCTGATCCTCTCGCGTGACCAGCTTCCGTTCACCGGTAGCTCGCACGAGCTCGAAGGCTACACCGTTGGCGGCGACATTCCCGTCTCGGTGATTCTCATCGAGATGAAGCCGGGCGACGGCCCGGCCTTGCATTCGCACCCGTACGCCGAAATCTTTGTCGTCCTGGAAGGGAAGGCGACCTATACCGTGGGCGACCGCGAGGTCGAGGTCGTCGCTGGCCAGGTCGTGATCGCGTTGCCGAACGAGCCGCACGCCTTTGTCAACAGCGGCGATGGCCCGCTCCGCCAGGTCGATATTCATTGCAGTGATCGGTTCATTACCGAATGGCTGGAGCGGAGGTCTCCAGTCGCGGCGGCCGCGCGATGAGCAACCGTGGCGGGCGAGAGCATGCTTACCGCTGGTGCAGGTGGGGGTCGAGGGCGTCGCGGACGCCGTCGCCGATGAAGTTGATCGAGAGGACGGCGAGGGCGATCATCAGGCCGGGCGGGAGCCAGAGCCAGGGCATCGACTCCAGGACGACGATCGATTGGGCGTCGGTCAGCATGTTGCCCCAGCTTGGGGTGGGGGGCTGGACACCGAGGCCGAGGAAGCTGAGGCCGGCCTCGATCAGGATCGCGTAGGCGATGCCGAAGGTGGCGGCGACGATCACCGGCGCCATCGCGTTCGGCAGCAGGTGGCGGAAGATCAGGCGCGAGGTCGGGCAGCCGATCGTGCGTGCCCCTTGCACGAACTCCCGCTCTCGCAACGAGAGCAGCTCGCCCCGCAGCAGGCGGGCGATCGGCGGCCAGCCGAGGAGGCCGATCGCCAGCATCACGTTGAAGATGCTCGGTCCCAGGACCGAGGCCATCGTGATGATGATAATCAGCGACGGAAAGGCGAGGAAGACGTCGGCCAGGCGCATGATGACGGCGTCCACTTTGCCGCCGTAGAACCCGGCCAGGGCGCCCAGGATGACGCCGATCGCGGTGTAGATCGAGACCGCGAACAGGCCGACCGAGAGCGAGACCCGGCCCGCGTGCAGCAGGCGGCTCAACACATCGCGGCCGGCGGAATCGGTGCCAAGCGGATGGCCGGCGCTCGGTCCCGTCCGGTAGGCGCTGAGGTCGACGCTGAAGGGATCGCGGCCGGCGATGACCGGGGCGAAAACGGCGGCGAAGGTCAGCAACCCGAGCAGGGTCAAGCCGACCATCGCCAGGCGGTGGCGGCGGAAGTGCCGCCAGACCACGCTGCCGGCGCGGGGCGGCCGGATATCAGCCGCCGCCAGGGCGTTCCGCACCGGCTGCATGTCGGAGGCGGGCGACACTGTCCGGCTCATGCGTACTTCACGCGGGGATCGACCCAGGCGTAGAGCATGTCGGCTAGCAAATTGCTGAGCAAAATCGCGGTGGCGCCGATGAGGTTGATCGCCATGATCGTCGGGTAGTCACGGCCGCGGACGGCGCTGATCGCCAGGGTGCCCATGCCCGGCCAGGCAAAGACCTGCTCGATGATGACGGCGCCGCCGAGGAGCTGCGGCAGGGTCAGCGCGATCACCGTGATCAGGGGGATGAGGGCGTTGCGCAGGGCGTGGTTGGAGACGACGACCCGCTCGGCGAGGCCCTTGGCGCGGGCGGTCCGGACATAATCCTGGCGGATTGTTTCCAGCATGCTGGAGCGCGTGTAGCGAATGATCGGCGCGGCCTGGGCCAGCCCGAGCACAACCGCTGGCAGGATGAGG
>JACCYK010000411.1 GCA_013696525.1 Chloroflexia bacterium | reverse complement strand
CTCACCACTCCATCGCCCCGGCCGGCACACAGGAAGCGTCAGCCGACGATCTCAAAGTCTCGACCGCTGGCTGGACCACCGACTTCACGCGGCATTCGGTCCCGCTCTCCGAGATCCGAACGGGCGGTCCGCCCCGCGACGGTATCCCGCCGATTGACAACCCTCGGTACGTCTCGCTGGCGGATGCCGATGCGTGGCTAGCGGCCTCGGAGCCAGTGATCGCGGTAGCGATTGAGCGGGCCGACAGTTCGATCGTGGCCCGCGCCTATCCGCTCCAACTCATGGTCTGGCACGAAATTGTCAACGACATGCTCGGTGATACCCATGTCACCGTCACGTTCTGTCCGCTCTGCTACTCGGCTATCGCCTACGACCGGCGCCTCGAGCCTGGCGACACGATCTACGATTTTGGGACCACCGGCAATCTGCGTCATAGTGACCTCATCATGTGGGATCGGCAGACTGAGTCATGGTGGCAGCAATTCAGTGGCGATGCCATTGTTGGCGAGCTGACCGGAGCGCATCTCACGTTTTTGCCGGCCCAGATCATCAGTTGGTCAGCATTCAAGGAAGCGTACCCACGAGGCGACGTCCTTTCTCGCGAGACTGGCTTCAACCGATCGTATGGAACGAACCCCTATCCTGGCTACGATGACGTCAACAGTCGCCCGTTTCTCTTCGACGGATCGACCGACGAACGATTGCCGGCAAAGGAGCTGGTCGTCGCGGTCAATATCGGCACTCAAGGAGTCGCCTATCCCGTTCCCGCCCTGCACACTGCACGCCTTGTTGAGGATACGGTAGATAACACCCCGATCGTGGTCCTCTGGCAACCGGGCGCAAGCTCGGCGCTCGATACCAGCGACCTCATTGATGGTCGCGACATTGGCCAAGTTGGAGTCTTTGTCCGGGAGCTCGATGGTCGCGAGCTAACCTTCAGCCTGAGCCCTGATAGTCGCGTTATCGACGCTGAGACAGGCTCAAGCTGGGATATTACCGGGGCGGCGACCAGCGGCACGCTATCTGGTGAACGGCTGATCGCCGTCCCACATACGCTCGTATTCTGGTTCGCTTGGGCAGCCTTCCAGCCTCGAGGACGGCTTTGGAACCCGGCGGACGAATCCAATTTGAAGTGATCGGCGTTGAGTCGGGTGATGGCCCGAGCGGCCGGCCCCACGGTCCGAGGACCGTACCGCGGGATCGGCAGCATGATTCCCACAACGGAGGAACGTGTCTCATGATTCGTCAGTTCGCGTTTATCGCAGCGTTTCTGGTCGCCGCCTACGTCCTAACAATGGCGAGCCTGCCAGCCGCCGGCCAGGACGGCGGGACTGACTGCGCCAGTACGTTGTGGCTGGATCCAGCGTCCGCGGATGCCACGGAGGAGACCGTACCGGTTTCGGGCGTGGATGCTCTTCCCGTCTGGATGTCGATCTCGCTCGTTGACGCCTGCACCGGTGACGAGTTCACGATCGCTGATTTCGTGGGGAAGACTATCTACGTCGAGGGCATGGCGACCTGGTGTCCCCCCTGCCGCGATCAACTGGCGCGGCTGACCGACGCCTTCAACCAGATCCCCGAGCCGGATCGCGAGGAGATTGTGATCCTCGCCCTCAGCAGCGAGGTCGACCTGCCCCGTGAAGCACTGGCCGGCTATGCCGCGACCAACGAGTTCCCGTTCGTCTTCGCCGTCATGCCGATCGACATGCTGCAGGCGATGGCCGACGACCTCGGACAGGAAATCGCCGTGCCTCCGGCCACGCCCCACCTGATCGTGGCGCCGGACGGGACGATCGGCGACATCCAGACCGGGAGCAGTTCGCCGGACGAGTTGCTTGCCCTCTTCGCCGAGACACGAGACGCCACCGCGCCATGAGCGTCTATCTGGGCGCATTCTTGCTCGGCAACGCGGCCATCCTGGGAAACGTCTGTGTTCTCCCGCTCTATCCGGGCCTCATCGCGTTCCTTGCCGGCAGCATGCAGCAGCGTCGCGTTCGACTCGGCGGCGTCCTGCTAGGCGGCTTCGTCTTGGCTGGCGTGCTGGCGACGATGATCGCGATCGGGTTTATCCTGTTCACCCTCGGCCAGTCATTCAGCGGCATTCTCCCCTGGCTCCTGCCAATTACGTATGGCATCGTTGTGGCCCTTGGCGTCGCCATGATCCTGGGCAAGAACCCGGTGGCACGGCTGGCAACGACACGGACACCGATGCTCTCAAACCCGTATGCCGGTTCGTTTGTGTACGGTGGCCTGTTGGCCCCCATGACCCTGCCCTGTACCGGTCCCGTCATCATCGGCGCGTTTGTGCTCGGGACCGGCAGCGCGGCCGCGCTCACCGAGAGCATGCTGTACTTCCTCGCCTTTGGCTTCGGCTTCGGCTGGCCCCTTCTCGTGCTGCCGTTGCTGGCCGCACCAGCCCAACGGGGGATCACCCGCTGGTTGGCCGGCAGCTCAAAGTCCCTGGGCCGCTTCGCCGGGGCGCTGCTCATTGGCATCGCCGCCTTCGGCATTTGGGTGGATGTGCTCCCCAACCTGGGGCGATAGCACCTCCTTACGGGACGGTCGTCCGGCGATCAGCGTCATCCAAATGATGAACGACCACCGCGGTTGCCTTCTCGCTCCGCCAATCTTCGAATCAATATGAAAAAAGTATTGACAACCGGGCATTGCGGTGCTACTATACAAATGTCCCGAGCGATGGGAGTCACCTGAAGAATCTCGCAAGAGAGGACGCAGGCGCCGAACGTCGGTCGGGGCACTTTTTGACCTCTTTTTGAGTTGCGCCTACTTCCAATTCACCAATAGAACACGTCAAAACGGGGGAGGCTCCACTTCGAGCCTCCCCCGTCGCTATCGTCCGCGTCCGTTCAGTCAGCCGCGCTCCAGAGCCGGCGGGCCAAGACCTCGGGCCGGATCGGGATCACCGTCACCCGGAGCCCGGTCAGGTCACGAATCGCGTTGCCGACCGCGGCCGGACCAGGGATCGCGCATGGTTCCCCGATTCCTTTCGAGCCGTAAGCGCCATGCTCGGACGGCACCTCGACCTGTATGGTCTCAATCGGGGGGATCATCCCCGCTTTCGGCAGGACGTAATCCATCAGCGTGGCGGTCAACAATTGCCCATCCGCGTCATACGACATCCCTTCATAGAGCGCCCAGCCAATCCCCTGCGCCACCCCGCCATGGATCTGCGCATCGACCGATGCCGGGTTGATCGCGAAACCAACATCCTGGGCCGCGACATACCGCACCACCCGCGCCTCGCCAGTCACGTCGTCCACCTCGACTTCGGCCAGATGCACCGCGAATCCCGGCGCGCTCTCGGTAATCGCGGAGGCGCCGGTGCCATAGACCGGTTCATGACTGGCAGCCACGGACATGCTGAGAGCCGCGATCTCCTTCAAGCTCACGGTCGCGTTCGGCACACCCTTGACGCGCACCACGCCGTCGACAATCTCAAGGTCCTCGGCCGCCGCCTCCAAGTGCTGCGAGGCGATATCGAGGATCTGTCGTCGTGCCTCGGCCGCCGCCTTCTGCACCGCCGGCCCAACCGTGTAGGTAATCTTCGAGCCGCCCGTTCCGCCCGCGTACGGTGCAGCGCTAGTGGGCGCCGTCGTCACCTGGACTTCGGATGCTTCCATGCCGAACGCCTCACCGGCGATTTGGGCGAACGTGGTATTGGTACCGGACAGGTCGACCGAGCCAAGGACGACGGTGATTCGGCCATCAGCATCAAGACGGCAGACCGCGGTCGCGGGCTCGACGCCGCCGGGCCAGCCGCCGACCGCGATGCCCACCCCCCGTCCCGCCGCCAGCGCCTGGCGCCGCTCCTGCCACGCCGGATGGGCGCGCACCGCCTCCAGGGTTTCCTTGAGGCCGATTCGTGGCCACTCGTTGCCGTTGGGCCGGGGGTCGCCCTCGACCACACAGTTCGTCAGCCGAATCTCAAGCGGGTCTAGATCGAGCTTCAGGGCCAGCTCATCGACCGCCGACTCGATCGCGAAAGTCGCTTGTTGGGCGCCGGGGGCCCGGTAGGCGCCGGCCCCGGGCTTGTTCGTCAAGACCTCAAAGCCGCGAATCTCCATGTTCGGGAACCGGTAGTAGCCGCCGTGGAGGATCGCCGCGATTTGCAACGGCGATGCGTTTCCGGACCCGGTGTCGAAAATCAGCCGCGACTGGAGCGCGGTGAAGGTGCCGTCCCGCTTCGCCCCGAGCTTGACCTCGATCCGGCAGTCGGGAGCCGGGTTGCCGGAGAGGAAATCCTCCATCCGGCTGAATTGCAACAACACCGGGCGGCCCACCGCGACCGCGGCGGCGGCAACCATCGGCTCGATCAGCACGAACTTCCCGCCGAAGCCGCCACCGACCGGCATCGGCACGACATTGACCTCTTGCAATGGCAGGCCCACGGCTTCCGCTACCCGCGTCCGGCAGTAGAACGCGGCCTGGGTGCTGGTGTAGACGGTCAGATTGCCCAGCGGCTCAACCGTCACCAGGCAAGCTTGCGGCTCGATGTAGCCTTGATGAACCGTAAGTGACTCAATCACCAGCTCGACCACGGCGTCAGCCTCGGCGAAGCCTTGCGTCACGTCGCCGCGCTGGAATTGCACCGAGTTCGAGACGTTATGCGGCAATGGCTCCTCGTTTTCCTCCAAGGCGCTGGCCGCGTCCGCGTTGTGCATGGCGGCTTCTTCCGCGCTCACTTCGGCCGCGGTTTCCCGCGTTTGCGGCGATTCGTGCGACATGCCTTGATCGAGCGTCACGACGGGATCAAGCGGCTCGTAATCGACCTCCACGGCGGCGGCGCCGTCCTCGGCGGCGGCATCGCTCTCCGCCAGTACCAGCGCGATGAACTGCCCGGCATGCAGGGCCTCGCCACGCGCCATCGGCAATTTGATTTGCGTCGCGCCGGCTGGCTCATGCAAGGGTAGGTCATCGACCGTGAGGACCGCGACGACGCCGGGCAGCGCCAGCGCGGCGTCTTTATTGACACCAAGGATTCGGGCATGGGCATACTCGCTGCCAACAGGTCGAGCGTAGAGCAAACCGGGGATCTTCAAGTCGGCGGTGAATCGTTCCTGGCCGGTGAGCCGGGGCGGAGCGTCGATCCGCTTCGCCGGCCGTCCCACCGCAACGTGTGCAACCATTCGAGTCATTCCCTTCCGTGCGCTACTCGTACCGGCAAGGCGCCGCCGGCCGCCGATTCGCTGTTCTGCTGCCCAAGCAAGTCACACGCCCTCGCCCGCCGCTGCCAGGACGTCGGTCGGACCCCATTCCCGTACGTTCAGGGCCTGGACCGTCATCTCGTCGAGATAGCCGAAATGCGCCAGCGCCTCGATGATCTCGGCCGCGTTCGCGGCCTCCCACAGGGAGAACAAGCGGTCATCATGTAAATCTGGGGTCCAGGTCTTGATCCAGCGTGGCCGAACCCCGGCCACCGTCGATGCCCGCGCCAAATCGACCAACCGCGTCGGTCTCCGGACGGCGTATTCCTCCTCGGCGCTCGGCGTATGAATCACGAGATAGAGTGCCATATCTCTCCCGCTGGTGTGCCGGCATTGTGCTCATCGCCACGGTCACTCATTCCACTCGTCCTATCTCCCCGGACGCGCCTGTCCCCCTGGGGGTACAGTCAGTATCGCCGTAAATCCAGCGCCAGCGATTTGGCCCTCGATGGCTATCGGGTCGATTACGGCAAACCGCCGGATAGTGGCCATCGCAGCACCATTGATTCCAGCGCCAACCGCGGCCGCACGTTTCCTTCCAAATCAGCCATGCAGCGCTGCACGGCACGGATCGAGCTCGTGATCGCGCCGGGCGTCCACCGCTCGGCAAGCACCGCCAGACGTTGGAGTGCCGATCGTTGAATCACCAGGTCCGGTAGCCGAGCGTGGAGGAGCATGACATCCCGCCACACGGTCAAGACCGCCCGCAGATCGCCAAGCACATCACTCCGGCGCTTCGTGAACGAGTCGCCCAGCTTCACGGCGGTCACCAGGCGATCATAGGTCGTCCCTTCGATCCAAGCCAGGGCCCGGTCGGTTGTCGCCCGCTGGGCCGCGATCAGAGCTTGGTCTTGAGATGCCCGTAGCGCCCAGCCCGGCCGCCCCGAAGACAAGGCGGCAACCTCGTGCGCCTGAACGGCGTCGATTCCGGTCGCTACCAACGCCTCGGCGATGACCGGCGCCGGGACCGGGCAAACATGGATGACCTGGCAGCGCGAGCGGATCGTCGGCAAGAGGACGCCGGCGTCGTCAGCCAAGAGCATGAGCAGCACCGATGGCGGCGGTTCTTCGAGGGTCTTGAGCAGCGCCTCCTGGGCCACGGTCTGCATCGTTTCCGCATCGTCCACGATAATCATCCGGCGCGACGCCTCCATCGGCTTCAGTGCCGCATCGGCCGCCAATTGCCGGATCGAATCGATGGTCAACGACGTCTGTTGGCTGGATCGACTAAGTCCGAGTTTCGCCTGGATCTCCAGGTCCAAGCGCTGCACGTCGGGATGAACCCCGCGCTCGATCTTCCGGCAGGCCAGGCATGTGCCGCAGGGCACCGTTGGATCGGGCCGGTCTGCCGCCTGACAAATGAGTGCCCGCGCAAAGCCGCGAGCCAGGGTCGCCTTCCCCACCCCGGACGGTCCGGCGAAGAGGTACGCGTGTGACACGCGGTCGCCTTCGATTGACCGCCGAAGTAAACTCACGATGTCCTCATGCCCAATCATCGGCCACCCTGGGGCGGGCTGAGCGTTGGAGCCGGCGGAAACGATAGGGTTGGGATCAGGCACGGTCACGCTGCACCGCGCGCCGCTTGACTGGACGTCGTTTGACCTCCGGCTTCATGTCTTCGAGCTCGATCGCGTTGGCGATCAGAAGCTCGACTAGCGCCTGGCGATCAGCCGGCCGAAGGTCGCGATCCTCTGGTAGCGAGCGGACGAACTCGGCGACACCGTCGCCGTTCATCACGGGAAAGTCTGGCTCTTCGACATCGAGCACGGCCGCTGGATTCAGGAAGGCGATGCCGGCATCGGTCTCCGCCTCGAGCTGGGACTGGCTCAGCAGCCCGTCCAGGGCGTTCAAGTCGGCCTGAGCATCGGCCGAGGGGTTGCCGAGCTGTGGGCCGCCCATGCCAAAGAAGCGTCCAATGCCAGCCCCTTTGCGGCGCCAGCGGCCGTTTTGATAGTCGATCGTGCCCGCCAGCTCGCGAACCGTGAGCGCTTCTACCCCGCCGGGATGCAGCAACAGATGCTCAATCACTCGTTTGCCGGTGTTGGCATAGTGAATCAGGGTGTATTTGTCTCCGAGCGACGCGAGCCGGGAATCCAGGATCTGATCGTTACGCGGATTTCGGCTCCATTTGGCGATTTGTTGCATCCCAAAGTGAAACGCCAGCGTACCGGCCAGCAACGGCACATAGGCCAGGAGCACCCCATCCGGCCCGGTGGTCGTCGCCAGCCAGAACGCGGAGCCGAGCAGGGCGAACCCAATCAGTGCGCTCCAGCGCCCGATCCGCCGCTTCTTCTTCACATAGCCAACGTCACGGATAATGCGCATGCGTGTTCACCACCATTAAGAGGGTAGCCGGGGCCATGCTGGTCCAACCATGGAGTGCCCGCAACCGGTCCGTTCGTGATCCACGGCGAGTGTAGCATAGGGGTTCAGCCCGACCCGATTAGAGCATCGGCGGCACCCCAAGCCACCATTCCAAGGCGTACCGGAGTCCAGCCAGCGTTCCCATCGCCGCCAGGGCAAGCACCAGGGAAGCCGCCAAGGGCGCCTGCAAGTCCGCGAAAGATCGGTAGGCGTGGTCTCGGCGCCGGACCATCGTTAATAGGGCCAAGGCCATCGCCACGAAGACGGCGGCGGCGGCCGCAACCAGCCACAACGAGACCGGAATGAAGAGCACGCCCATCCCAGAGAGCACCGCCGCCGCCAGCGGACCCTGCAGCAGAACCAGCAGCCCGACTTCCGGCAACCCGCGCACGGTCGCCACCGTCCAATCCCCGTTGCGCCAAACAGTTGTCGCCAGGAGATAGCAGAGCAGGGTGGCGAGCGCGATCCCGGTCAGCAAGCCGGTCGCCAGCCGCGGCCGGTTATCCGGTTCATACAGGTACCAGACACCAAAATCCCGTAGCGTGGAATTCGTGCCGTCGATGGCGAGCACCCCAACGAACGTCGCCAAGACGACGAGAACCGGTCGCGAGAGGTCGCCCCAGGCCCGGAATCTCCCGTTGGCGGCGAGATAACAGAAGGCGACCAAGAAGCCGCCGTAGATACCGGTCATCCGGGCATCAAACGGAAGCACCTGCCCGCCGAGGAGGAAAGAGTGGCTAAAGCGTTGGGCGCAAAGCCCGTGCAAGATGGCTTGGACCTTTTGCCCGAACGGCCACGGCGCCAGGACGAACGACATCGAAAGGACCACGCCGACGACGACGGCGACATGGGCTCCGATCCATGCCCACGCTGTCCGCGCGGTCGACCACCGGGATGACGCGATCGTCGCGGTTGGTCGTTTGACGAGTTGCACGGACGACCCTCAATCGTGGACGAGCACCAACCGTGAAGGCTACCATGACCTCGCCATGAGCCGCGCGCCGGATCACCGCGTCATCGGCGCGGAAGCGCTCGTCCGTCGCGGAACCGGCAGCGGTCTATTTTAAGCATGCCGGACGATATAGCACGGAGGCGACCCGGATTGTCACTTTTGCGCGATCGCCTACAGGAAACCATTGCCAACTCGGTTGTCCAGGAGGAGGGGATCGCCCCCCGGCTCCGAATCAGCGAGGCGTTTCCGCCGCGGGCGGCGCTGGCCCGCGGCCGCGGCGCGATCGGCATGACCGCGTTCGCCTTGGCCGCCTTCATCGCGTTGTTCACGGTTGTCCGGGCCCAACGGAGCACGCGAGCGGATTTGGCGGTGACGATCGCCCTCCAGCGCCGCCGCCAGCCGTGGTTCCGGAAGGCCATGCAGCTCGTGTCGTGGCCCGGCTTTCCGCCCCAAAGCCGGATCATTCCGCCGGCGCTGGCCGGCATCTGGTTCGCGCTCGGGTTCCGCATTGAAGCGATCTTTCAACTCCTGGCCTGGGGGACCGGGTTTGTCTCGTTCGTCGTCAAATGGATCATGCGGCGGCCACGTCCAGAGCATCCCGAAATCGCGATCGCGGTGGCCCGGATCGGCGGCACGTCATTCCCGAGCGGACATGTCCTCAACTATTTGGGCGTGTACGGGTTCCTGGCCTTCTTGCTCGAGACGCTGGTGCGGCCGGCCGCGCTGCGCAAGGCGAGCGTCGGCGCCTTGGTCACGCTACTGGCCACCGTCGGCCCCAGCCGGATCTATCTCGGCCACCACTGGTTGACCGATGTATCCGCTTCCTACCTGCTCGGCACATCGTACCTGCTCGGCCTGACCGCCCTCTACCGCCGAGTCAAGGTCTGGCAGTATCTCCGACGCCATCGGTTGACGAGCCAGGCGCCCGGTATGGCCGTGGAGTGAGCTAACCCGCGCACCATGAATGAAACCCAGCGGGTGTCATCAACGGCTACCGGATAACGATGACCTCGCGAAAGAAGACCCCTTGTGGCTGCGTGTGTCCGCACTTCTCACGGACCCGAACGATTTCGCGCGACGCGACGCTTCGCTTGCAGCGGGCGTTCTTGCAGCAGTGGAGAAACATCTTCTCAATCGAGAAGCAGTCTGGCTGAGCGTCTCTGGCGACGATTTTCAACTCTTCGCCGATCTCGGCTTTGAATCGGATGGACTTGACGTCTTGGCCTCCGATTCCAATCATTTCGTCCTCGTCATCGAGGAGGACCTCTCGCTGGCCGTTCTGGCGAATCAGGGTGATTTTCATGTCGTCGTCGTAATTGAACTTCTCTCGTGGATTACGTCGCCCACCAGAAATCGAGAAGTGGCTGCAATTGCTCGGCAACCGGGCCTGAGCTTCGACCTGGGCCCGCCCAGACACTGCCCCGCTCGCACTCAGCAGGCCGACGCCAAGAGCTATCG